>JAUVZL010000039.1 GCA_030602565.1 Candidatus Stahliibacteriota bacterium | reverse complement strand
TATTAAGCATGCGCCCCAGAAGAGTTTTCGTGCTTTGGCAGTGCATAGTCTTTTTACTTTAGTATTATTTGCCTTGGTTAATGCGTATCGGGACTATCAGCGTGAGCAAGAGGAGGCGCTTGAGCATGATGTGGTAATGGGTATAAGGCGCTGGCGTGAGGAGAAGCGGAGTACGGTTCGAAATAAGGCGATTGTTTTTGTTGGTGAACGTTATGGTATTTTCTGGTTAGCCGAGATTATGGTATTATCTGGGGTAAGGGTAAAAGATATTCCCAAAGCAGCAGGGACACGGGAAGAGATCTTCCTTCGGTATAAATTAAAACCTAGATAAAAGAAAAAATAAATTTTAAGAAATATTAATCTTATTTTATATAATATTGTTCTATTCTACATTTATAGCAATTTGTAATATGTAGTAAATCAAATAATTCATTTTTGTCATCCTGGTTATAAGGTAGTATAGATCCCATTCAAATAGATACATCAGCCATCTTTTTACTCATAAACGCTATTTGGAGCACTAAATAAGTCAATCACCCAATATAAATCAACTCAAGCTCTGGCTTATATCGGAATTTCAGAAAATCTTTATGAAGACAATTGACACAAATAGAAATATATATATAATTCTATTTATAAGGTCAGTTTTGATAGGACGTAGCTGACAACTGCGGTAGCTTACGATTTTCTGGAGAATAAATATGTTTATTGACGATTTTGCATTATTTAGCAGGATAATGAATCAGGGAGGATGATGATGAAGGCGAAGATATTACTCATAAGCCATGATGATGACCTTACTAAATCAATAAGTAAGGCACTGGAAAAGGAAGGCCACAAAGTTACCTGTCTTGATGTTCCGAGTAGTGCGGTTACCAAATGCCGGGAAGAGAAATACGACCTTGTATTCATCGATGTGTACATCAGGGAGATTGCCTATGATAAGTTAGTTGGCGATGTAAAAAAAGCGTATCCGGAAACCGAAATTGTCCTTGTAACCACTTATGCATTCCCTGAGAGTATGGCAAAAGGCCAAGTTCTTGACATCAGTGGGTATTTAATTAAACCCTTGAGCGAAGCGAAGATCAGGAATGTCACGGACCGCGCATTACGTCAGGGTGTGCTTGCCCGGGAAAACCGGCGCCTTTTGCTTACCGTGACCGCGGCAAAGAAAGAATGGGAAGCCACCGTAGATGCGATTGAGGATCCGATTTTCGTGACGGATTTCGACTATACGGTATTGCGCGCAAATTTAGCAACCTTCCAGAAATTGGGTAAAGGTGTCAATGAAGTTGTTGGCAAGAAGTGTTACAAGGTGTTTCACTGTGCTGATCACGCACTTGATGATTGCCCGGGCAAAAATGCCCGGGATAGTGGAGAACCAGCGAGCGATACTGTTCTTTTCAAGGGTTTGAAACTGAGGTTGAGTTGTAGTGTCTATCCCCAGGTCTTTGCAGGCGGTGGCGGTCTTGTCCATTATTTGAGAGAACCAGTCCTGGATACTGGGCAGCAGGCTGAAACCATGACCAAATATGAGCGACTCTTTGATGATGCACGTATCCCCATTCTCTTCATTGATTCTGACGAGTATAAAGTCACGGATGCAAACCAAAAGGCAATTGAATTGTTCGGCTACGAACCAGAAAAGATATTTGATATGGATCTGGAGGATCTTTTTGTCGATTCGCTGCGCGAGACCGCGATAAATAATATCATCCAGCAGGTCGAATCAAAAGAACCGCCTTTAAAAGTCAAGGTAATGGATAGCAATAAGAAAGAGATCGATGCTTTCATTATTGCTAACCCTATTAATATCGGTTCTGCGAGTTATATCGAGCTATTCGTTGTGCCGGTCGACATGCTCAGTGGATCTCGGTAATCAGCGCTTGCTGCATAATGAATATGGCGAAGTGCTCTTGCCGGGGCTGCAGACTATCCGCAAGTAGAAATTTCAAGTCCTTACTGATTCAATGCTATGAATAGAATCTCGGTGCATGAGCTGTAGTTGTGTTGATGAATTTCATAATCTCACGATACAGAGAATTCAGTAAAGACAGTAAACGGATAGTCGCGAATTTCTTAAGTTTATCAATTCTTGAAGGCGTTAATTATTTACTACCGCTGATCACATTGCCATATTTGGTCCGCGTCTTGGGTCCAGCAAAGTTTGGCGTTATTGCGTTTGCTCAAGCGTTTATAACTTATTTCGTAATCGTTACCGACTACGGATTTTATCTGTCAGCACCAAAAAATATTGCTATTCACAGGGCGAGTAAAACTAAGGTTTCCCAGATCTTCAGTTCCATTATGATTGTAAAATCTGTGTTCATGGGTGTGAGTCTTTTGGTTTTTATGACAGTTGTTTTTACGATCGCAAGATTCAGATCAGACAAATTCATTTACATATTTGCATTTGGGAATGTCCTCGGCGATGTTCTTTTTCCAAGATGGTTCTTTCAAGGGATGGAGAGAATGAAGTACATCACCTGGTTGTATTTCATTGCCAAACTTGTTTTTCTGGTTGCCATATTTGTGTTCATCAGGTCTTCTGCAGATTATCTGTACGTCCCTTTATTCAATTCACTTGGTCTCATTATTGCTGGAATTGTGAGTCTATGGATCATATCCAGGCAGTTTGGCGTGAGGTTTAGGATTCCTCCTAGGAGCCTTATTTTGAGTGAAATAAGAGAAGGGTGGCATTTCTTCGTTTCGACGTTATCAATAAGTCTGTATACGTGCAGCGGAACCTTCATTCTTGGGCTCCTTGCTCCCGCGGTTTTTGTGGGTTACTACAGTGCTGCCGAGAAACTCATACGGGCGGTTCAGAGAATGTTATGGGTTGCTTCTCAGAGTATTTATCCGTTCGTGAACAAGTTGGCTTCAGAGTCAAAAGTCAAGGCGATGCAGTTTCTAAAGAAAGCAATGTTTCTTTTTGGAGGGAGTTTCTTTGTGGTTTCGCTGACTATTTTTATCGGTGCGCCTTTGATAGTGAGCATACTTTTGGGAAAACAGTATGGGGAATCGGTCTTTGTCCTAAGAATACTAGCTTTCCTTCCTTTCATTATCTCAATGGGTAATATCTTTGGCATCCAGACTATGCTTGCCTTCAATATGAAGCAAGCTTATTCCAAAATATTGTTATTGACTGCTTTATTGAACATAGTTCTTGCATTTCTTTTAGTATCATCATTCAAACACATCGGGGTTTCTTTTGCTGTGCTGGCTGCCGAAATATTCGTGGCTTTGACAACATTTTTCTATGTACGTTCAAAAGGCTTCAAATTTCTTGAAGTGCCTAAAAATAGGGAATAAATGAGCCGACAAATAGGATGTAATATCAGAGATGTATACTAATATAATACTTGGTACACTTCTTTCTGGTGCCTGTGTATTTATAATCCTTCTTGTTATGAAACATTGGAAGTGGATGCCCTTACTACTTCTGATTATTCTATGGTACATACCACGCCAGACCGTGCCTGGTGGTGTATTAGAAAATTTCATAATACTCAGGTGGACCACTGTTTTTCTCATACCGCCTATTGTAGTCGTTCAACTCATAAGAATGGCGATACGCGAACAAGCAGTGAAGTTAACCAATATTATCTTGCCCCTCAGTATATATACAGTATTTTGCATTTGTTCAGGACTTATTAACGGTGTTTCTTTTGTCGAGTTGTCTGGCAGTCTTGTCTTGTACATTCGGTATCCCTTATTATATATAGCCCTTGTCAATATGGATATTCAAAAGGATATAATGAAGTCATTCTTCCGTCTTTTCATCTTCCTACTTGCCATTCAGATACCAGAATGTCTATTTCGGTTTCTTGCCCTTGGTATCTACGGAGACCATATTTCCTGGACATTAGGACCCTGGGGGCATTTTGATCTTGGTGTATATGCGGTTTATGGCGCCGCACTTGTGGTTGCTAGTGATACTATAAAGAGAGTAAAATGGTATCACTTGGTTTTCGTATCGCTCCTGGTTGCAGTGGCATTGATAGGAGAAATAAAGGCCTTAGCATTTTCAATTCCTGTTGTTTCGCTGTTCACTATCTATGCGTCATTTCGCCAGGCAAAGAAAAGGAAGTATTTCTTGGCAATATCTCTGTCTGTATTCTTTGTGATTCTCGTACTTATATCCTATGCTTTCTGGGAAAAAGTCCATCAGTTCAGCGGGAATACATTAGCATTGTATTTTGGAAAGCTGTCAAATTTCATGCACGATCCTTCGCTCCTTATTAACCCTGAGGAAGTGGATGTTTCATCATCGCGGTTTTTGGGAAGTGCATTTGTATGGAATTATCTGAAGAATGATTGGCGCATGCTCTTATTCGGCACAGGTCCAGGCAGTCTTCTTGCCGGGAATTTTCTTGGCACTCCTGGTCGGATTTTCGAAGAAGTGCCGTTTCTTAATCAGATCTCCGTCATGCTTGGCGATACAGGTATTATTGGACTTGTTCTTTATTTCTGGATCCTAGTTTGTCTCCTTAAAATGATATTGGCGGTAAATAGAACGACGCAGGACGACGATATTCGTGTGATTTCTGCGGCGCTATTTGGAATGTGGGTATTCTATGCCCTTCTTGGACCATTCTATGATTTGGTGTGGCGACATGATTCACCAAATTACATATTCTTCTTTTTCGTGGCGTTTTTGTATAATTATAGAAGGGGAGAGGAAAAAGAAGTGTCTGCATAATCGCGCGAAGATTGAATGAAAGTTCTACTCATAAACAAATTTCTCTATGCTAAGGGCGGTGATGCGATATGCACACTTAATACAGGAGAGTTATTGCTTTCGAATGGCCACAAAGTTATTTACTGGGGTATGGACCATCCCTCTAATCCAGATTATCCACATAAGGAATTATTTGTTACTCATGTTGATTTGAACAGCCCAGGGAGTATTCGGTGCAGGATTAATATCATGGCGAATATATTGTTTTCTTTTGAAGCCAAAGATAAAATAGAACGTCTTGTGCGTCTTAATAAACCTGATATTGTACATCTCAACAACATCGCCCACCAAATCTCACCCTCTATACTACAGGTTTTCCGTAAATACAGGATTCCTGTAGTCATGACACTCCACGACTATAAGATGGTCTGTGCGTCATATTTGATGATCAACCATGGAAACATCTGCGAGGTGTGCAAGAATGGTAAGTACCACAAGTGCTTTCTGAAAAAGTGTGTAAAGAACTCCAGGGTGAAGAGTTTTGTTAATATGGTCGAGATGTATCTACACCATAGAATTCTCCACATCTATGATTCAATAGATGTGTTTATATCACCAAGTCTGTTTCTAAAAAAGAAATTAGAAGACATGGGTTTCAATAGAAAGATCATTCACCTGCCGAATTTCGTAGAGGATAATGGCGCCACACTGCCGCATAAAACCAGAGCCAACACAGTATTGTATTTTGGTCGCTTATCTTCGGAAAAAGGCATAAAAACATTGATTAAGGCAGTGCGAGGAATGGATATTGAATTGAGGATTCTTGGTGTCGGGCCATTTGAGAATACCTTAAAGCGATATGTTAAAACAGAGCGCATTTGCAATGTTTTTTTTCTCGGGTACAAAATCGGCAATGAACTTACCACCGAGATTAGAAATGCACTGGTCGTTGTGGTGCCATCTGAGTGGTATGAGAATAACCCCCGTAGTGTGCTTGAAGCTTTTTCCTTAAGTACTCCGGTCGTTGGTGCAAGGATTGGAGGAATCCCAGAGCTTGTCCTGGATAATGAAACTGGGTTGGCCTTTGAACCCGGGGATATCGATGATTTAAAAGAGAAACTGATTTATTGCATTGATAATAAAAAAAAGGTTTTTGAAATGGGCAAGACCGCGCAGAAATTCGTGCGTGAGAATTTCAATCAAGCACAGTATTATGCGAAATTAATGAATATATATCGTAGCGTTAGAGGATAGGTCTTATGGAAGCAGCGATTATTACGACATACCGATGCACAAACAAATGCCGAATGTGTCATATCTGGAAGCATCCGACAAAGTGTGATGAAGAGTTTAAGTCTGGGCTGCTCAATAAATTACCCAGGTTCAACTTCGCAAACATAACTGGTGGTGAGCCGTTTTTGCGGGATGATATTGAAGAGATTGTAAACATCCTGAAGAAAAAGGCAAAAAGAATTGTGATAAGCACTAATGGATTTCTTACTGAGAAAATCGTCGATTTGGCACAGAGAAACAGGGATATCGGCGTGAGGATAAGTATTGAGGGATTGCCGCAGATTAATGATGAGTTGAGAGGTCAAGAACATAGTTTTGACCATGGCCTGAGAACATTGTTAGAACTTCAGCGCATTGGTCTGAAAGACATAGGTTTTGGCATTACAGTATCAGACCGGAATGCTCAGGATATGCTCGAGCTCTATCAGCTTGCCAGGGCGATGAACGTGGAGTTTGCCACGGCAGTAGTCCACAATTCATACTATTTTCATAAGCATGATAATGAGATTTCAAATAAGGAAGGCGTCATTGCGTGCTTTGTAGAGTTGATAAATGAGCTTTTAAAGACCAACCGGATAAAGAATTGGTTTCGGGCATATTTTAATTATGGTTTGATAAATCATATAAACGGCAAACCGAGGTTACTCGCCTGTGGGGCTGGGACCGACATGTTTTTTCTCGACCCATTTGGCGAGATAAGACCGTGTAATGGTATGGATACTGGCTCATTAGAGAACAGCATGGGGAATTTGAATGAGCAATCATTCGAAGAAATCTGGGAGGGCGCAAAAGCTCAGAAGATCAGAGAGAGCATACAGAGTTGTCCTAAAAACTGCTGGATGATTGGTACTGCATCGCCCGCAATCAAGAAGAACATGATTACCCCAACCTTGTGGGTAATGAAAAATAAAATAAAGAATGTGCTTGGAAAGCGCTTTTCTGTAACATGAGAATTTTTGTCTTAGGGACAAGAGGGTTTCCTGATATCCAGGGTGGTATTGAAAAACACTGTGAAAACATCTATCCTCAATTAACAAAACTCGGTTGCCATGTTACAGTGCTGACAAGAACTCCATACATACCCAGGAACAGACGTATTCTAGAGAACCATGGGGTTAGATTCATTCATGTGTGGACTCTGCGCAGCAAATATTTAGAAGCAATAATTCATACATTTCTCGGTATTATTATCGCCCGTATCAAATCACCAGACATTATTCACTTCCACGCAGTTGGACCTTCTTTGTTTATACCATTGGCAAAGCTTCTGGGGTTGAGGGTTGTTATGACGCATCATGGTCCTGACTATCTTAGAATAAAATGGGGTTGTTTTGCCAAATTCATATTGAGATTAGGTGAGTTTCTGGGGGTGATTTTTGCAGACTATGTTATTGCAGTTTCCAAGACTGTCAAAACCTTGCTTACACGCAAATACCGGACTGGACGGGTTGAATACATACCTAATGGCGTTGACATACCAGAGAAGTTGAGAAATAGTAAGATGCTCGCCAAATTCGACCTCGAACCGCAGAAGTTTATCTTTACAGCCTGTCGTTTTGTTCCTGAAAAGGGGCTCCATGATCTTATCACGGCGTATTCAAAGCTCACTAATCCCGGGTTTAAGCTGGTGATCGCTGGTGATGCTGATCACGAAACAGCTTATAGCAGAAAAATCAAAGAATTTGCAGCCGGGATTAAGGATGTGGTCATGACTGGTTTCTTGAACCGCAAACAGATGTCTGAATTCTATGCCAATACAAAGCTGTTTGTTTTACCCTCGTATTACGAAGGTCTGCCCATCGCTTTGTTGGAAGCGATGAGTCATGACCTTCCAGTGTTGGTAAGTGATATTCCAGCAACGCGTGAGATTCCATTGCCTGAATACCGGTACTTTCCAGCAAGAGATACTGTCTTTTTGGCAAAAAAAATCAGTGAACTATTTGACCGTCCACTTTCAAAAAAGGAAGTTGCGGTAAACAGAAAGACGATTTCTAAAAATTACAACTGGCAGATAATTGCACAGAAAACATGTGCAGTCTATCGCCAGGTTCTTGGTTCGTAATTCCTACACCAAACCAGAAATTTGGACAGATTGTTTAATAGATATTTTAGGAAACCCTCACCCCATCCCTCTCCCTTAAAAAGGGAGAGGGTGTATTAATTGGTCACTTTCTTTTCCTCTCTGAGGAGAGGAAAAGAGCCTGCCCTGACCCTTGTGCTGAATATCATTTCAGTATTGTTTCAGGGGTGAGGAGTTCATTTGATAAATTCAAAATCAAGGGATAAAGATGTGTCCAAGTTTCTAACCAAACATATTGACACCAATACAAATCTTATTATAATCTATTATTGAAAATAGCGTATGTTAGAAGATATGTTCACTCAAAAATTGTGATAGGTAAGTTTTTCCAGAAACTCTGCCCTCTTCTCTTGTGGGAAAGGGCTGGGTTGAGGGGGAATAGCAGAAAAGGGGGGTAGATGCAAGTTCCTTACCTGGATTTGAAACGGCAATATTTAACTATAAAAGACGAAATCAATAGTGCTATTCAGAGCACAATTGACAGTTGTGCGTTTGTCGCTGGTGACAAGGTTAAGAAATTCGAAGAGAATTTTGCAGCGTATTGCGGGGCAAAATACGCGATCGGCGTTTCATGCGGCACGAGTGCGCTCTATGTTGCGCTAAGGACACTGGGGATTGGAAAAGGCGATATTGTCATTACAGTCCCCTACACCTTTATTGCAACAATTGAGGCGATTACCATGACCGGTGCCAGACCCGTCTTTGTCGATATCGAAAAAGACTCGTACAATATTTCCATTGGAAAGCTGAGAGAATACATTAAGAAATCGTGCGCACGGAATGCTTCTAATAATACGCTTAGAGATAAACAAACCAGTTTAAAGGTACGTGCGATTATCCCGGTTCACCTCTATGGTCAGATGGCAGATATGGACGACATAATGGAAATCGCTCAGGAGCATAACTTATTGGTTCTTGAAGATGCTGCTCAGGCTCACGGTGCAGCGTATAAGAATCAAAAGGCAGGTACCATTGGTCAGATAGGTATTTTTTCATTTTATCCCAGCAAAAACCTCGGCGCGTTCGGACAAGGTGGTGCAGTGCTGACCAGTGATGAACGTCTTGCCAAGAGTGCAAGGCAATTCATAAATCACGGTCAGACAGGAAAGTACGATTATGAATTTGAGGGTTGGAATTTCAAGATGGATGGGTTCCAGGCAGCAATACTCGATGTAAAGCTGAAACATCTTGATGCCTGGAATCGGGCCCGTCAGAAAAATGCCGAGCAATACCGCGCACTATTATCTGGACTGGATGGGATAGTACTGCCGGATAATATGCCTGACCGTGATCACGTATACCACCTGTACGTGATTTGGAGTAAGGATCGACCCTCACTCCAGGGATATCTAAAGCAGGGAGGTATTGGTTTTACAGTTGCGTACCCGATCCCTTTACATATGCAGAGCGCCTACCGATATCTTGGTTATGTACGCGGTGATTTTCCCAATGCTGAGAAATGTGCAGAGGGTGTTATTGCATTGCCGATTTTCCCAGAGCTAACTGAAAAAGAAATTGGGCATGTCGGCGCGACAATAAACGCGTGGGTTCAGTCAACGAAATGAAACTTAGCATTAGAATACTCTTTATACTAACCGACTTCATTATTATTACAGGTGCTTACACCTTAGCATTACTTTTACGATTTAGAGGTTTGATTGATGTCGTTAATAACCAATGGTCAACCCTTATTTTTTTGGTGATTCTAATACCTTCCCTGTTCTATATTTTTGATCTATATAATCACTTCATATACATACAGAGATTACGTGTATTTTTCAGAATTGTCAGGGCATGGTTGGTTTCTCTTGTGTTCTATGTTCTTTTTGGCTTCTTGACAAAATTCTTCTTTCTAATAGAGAGTCGCGCTTTCATAATCTTATTTTTTGGAATTTCTTTGAGTCTTTATTTCTCATTAAGAGTGGTGTGCTTCAAAAAGGTTTTGGAGACTTATTTTTCTAACGACAGCAGAAGGTTGACCTACAAATATATTGGACCGATTGAAAAGTTCAAAGAACTCAGGAAGAGCTTCAATAAGAATGTAGCTACCGGTTTAGCATTTGTGAATTGTGACAAGAACAAAGAACCTCCTACAGATTGCAGAGGAACTTTCCTCTACAGCCAGGCAATAAGTTATGACCGACTCTATAAGGAAATAAAAGCCAACCTTGTGCCGGGTCAAACCCTGCACGTTGCGTCTCAGCTTTTCAATAACCTTAAATTGGGTTGGGAGTGGTGCAAGATTGACGCGATGCCGGTATACACATTTTGCCAAAGGAAATACCAGTTTTGCCGGGATTGTCTGAGAAGGTGCCTTGATATAATCGGCGCAATCATCGGGTTGATCGTACTTGCGCCATTCTTCATAATCACGGCAATCGCTATTAGATTAGATTCACCAGGTCCAATCATTTACAAACAGAAGCGATGTGGTAAAAAGGGTAAGGTGTTTGTGTTTTTTAAATTCCGGTCTATGTATCATAGTGATGGTAAAGAACCTGAACCAACCCATGATGAGAGCAATTATATCAATCGGGGGATACCAAAAGAAGAAACTTTGAAGGATAAACAGATTACAGATGTCGGTAGAATCTTACGCAAGACTTCTATTGATGAGTGGCCCCAGTTCATAAATGTTCTTAAGGGTGATATGAGTCTTATCGGACCAAGACCGCACCGACCCCATGAAGTCAAGTGCTATCATGATTGGCACAAGGATAGGTTAAGCATAAAACAGGGCTTGACCGGACTCTGGCAGATCTATGGTCGTGGCGAGATGCCCTGCGATAAATCAATATTCCTTGATTTAATATATGTAATGAACCGCTCCATCTCTTTAGATCTGAGACTGCTTCTTCACACAATACCAGCGGTTATCTTTGGCAAAGGAGCGTATTAGATTGGAGATTGGAGATTTTAGATTTCAGATTGAAGGCTCAAGATTATGATTCTTTTTTTTATACTCTCTGTTTATCTACCTATTGACTCGTGGCAGAATGAACTGATAGAGGAGATGCAGGTAAGGGGTGTTCACTTCATTCGTTTTCCCAGTGTGCGTCCCCATGACATCGCAGAAATCGAGCTTGCTGACGGTCATTTCTTAAGCGATAGATTGTGGCTGCCTAGTTTTTCTGGTAAGGTGTATTATGATACGATTACCGTACTGCGCCTGAAACCTTCGGTTTACTATGATTGGTCTGGTTTTTCAATATGTGTTCAGCCGGTTGTCAAGTTTGGCGAGGATAGCCTGCCGCCAGACAAGGTCTTTGCGGATTTGTTCTCTGCCGACTATGAAAGAGCATATATTAAGTACCGAAGCGAACACTTTGGTGTTTTCATTGGCCGAGAGCGGTTTGTAATTGGTCCTTCACCGCGTTATAATTTGCTGCTCTCTGGTTATTCTGCACCGATGGACTGGCTTCATTTTTCTTTACAGTCAAGAAAACTCAAATTCTCTTACTATCTAAGTCGGTTAGATAATATGTACACCAAACGGCTTGAATATGTAGGAGATACAATTGTCGAATACATAGATGCAACGCGCTATCTATCAATCAGACGTCTCGATTTTTCTCCTACTGAATGGCTAAATGTGAGTTTTACTGAGGGTGCAACCTTTGGTGGCAAAGATCATATTTTAGGAATCTATGATTTTAATCCAGTTATTCTTCTTCATACATATCAATATAATCGGGACAAAGACGCGAACTTATTTTTCCATCTTGACGCGAAGATATTTCTAAAGAACTTCTGTTTTTATGGCGCATTATTGGTTGACGACTATCAATTGGAATCCGATCCTAACAATGAACCCAATCATTTAGGTATAAATGTGGGGTTCGAGTGTGCTGATCCATTCAATGTATCAAATATTTTCTGGATGATTGAATATACTGCGGTTACCAGGTATACCTATTGCCACTTTGTGCCGTATCAGCGCTATCAATATCTTGATACACCGATTGGATCTCCTTTTGGTCCTGGTTATGATGAAGTGTATACGAAATTCTCTTATCATCTAAATCCCAAAATTGATCTATATTCTCAGATGTCATATTTTAGAAAAGGTGAGGCGGCTATCGAAGCACTATGGCCTATACCTGAGTGCCCGCGCGTGCCCGGGACTCTTTTCCCGGAAGAGAATTTCCTTTTTGGCACAATACAGAAGTCAGTCGAAATTGGCTTTGGTCTGCGGTTTTTCCATCATCATTTAATTGTCTCTGATTTCTATATAGGCTACTTGCAGTGTAAGAATTATCAAAATAGAATCAATGAGACAAAAAAAATACCTTTTTTTAGACTCACAATTGATATAATAAATCTATTCAATTTATAAATGCCCCGCCACAATACAATCTGGGACTACATTTTTCTTACAAGGCCTATATTACTCATTCCTTTATGGACCTTTCTTCTCCTTGGTTATTACAGAGCCGGGGGCGAGAGATTTTCAATTAGTCAAGATTTTCTGTTTATATTTTTGGTTTATACGTTACTTATCTCGGCAGTTTATATATTGAATCAGATTATGGATATCACATCAGATGTGATCAATAAAAAACACTTGCTATTAGCCGAAGGGGTTGTATCCGTAAAGAATGGGTACATTGAATGTACTATTCTGCTCGCTGTGGCCATATTTTTGATGCTCTGTTTACCTTTCTGTTGTATTGTTTTTCTTCTATTCTCTCTGTTATTCGGTATTCTGTATTCAGTGCCGCCTTTGAGATTCAAGGACAAGCCAATCATAGATTTTGTTATTAACGCAATTGGTTACGGATTTCTTGGTTTTTCGTTAGGGTGGTTAAGCCAGAAACCATTTTCTTACCAAACTGTTCTCTATTCTCTACCGTATGTATTTGCAGTTGGTGCCATTTTTGTTAATACTACTATTCTCGATATTGAGGGTGATAGGAAAGTTGGCTGTAGGACAACGGGGGTTTTCTTGGGTCAAGATAATACGCTTAAGTTGAGCACAGTTCTTATCATTTTATGTGTAATCATATCGGTAATTGTACAAGATTGGATATGCTTTTTCCCATCTGTTATTGCTTTGCCAATATTCATCTATGTAGCACTAAAAAAGGATGTTAGATCTATTTTCCTCTCAATCGGCATAGGCGGTCCGTTACTCATACTAATTACTGGGGTGCTGTTTCCTTATTTCTTAGTTCTTTTTCTCGTGGTAGTCATATTTCTACGCCTTTATTATAAGAAGCAATTCGGCATCAGCTATCCAACTCTAAAATTAGACTTGTAACACAAAAAAACCTTGCTGATTTGAACATTGAGAACCAGGTTGGGTTTCTTGCTTTACCTATTACCACGCATAAACCGCTTGTTTTGCAAAATAGATAGTAAAATAAGTATATTTTTTTTGTAGAAAACTCCCGAAATTCATAGAGTAGCTAGTACTCTACCTCAACCAATACTTCAAAATATGTTAAAAACCCCCTAAATAACAGGAGTTTTAGACGATGGCAGCAGACAAGGAGCAAATACAATTCAGGTTTATATTTGTTGACATTAAGGGGGAAATGAATATAATTGATGACTTGCTGGATATCCTACAAAATGCACTGATATGGTCAGCAGTTTGTTCTCGGCAGAATACTGTAGCTGACAAAGGCGGTAGCTTATTTGAAAAAGGAGGCTTATGGCTTTGATTCAGTTTAACAATGAGCAGAAGATGATCCAGAATGAAGTGAGGAAATTCGCTCAATCTGAGCTTGAACCTATTACCAGTGAAATTGATAAGAAAGGTACTTTTCCGGCTGATATTGTGAAAAAACTCTCTGAACTTGGGTTATCAAGTCTTCTCATCCCTGAAAAATACGGTGGGGCTGATCTTGATACAACTAGTTTGTGTATTGCCGTTGAGGAGCTAGCCAAGGTCAATGCGTCGGTTAGTTTGATTCTTGCCGTTAACAACTGTCTGGTAGCATATCCAATAATGAAATACGGTTCAGAGCAGACCAAAGAACAGTATCTCGGACAGCTCTCAAAAGGCGATATGGGTGGCTATGTTGTTGAAACCGGCTTTGAATCGAGTGAGCGAAAAATTGAACATGAGGAAAAACAAGGTGTTATTTCAATTGCTGGGTCATTTGATTTTGTCTTAAACGGTGAGGCGGCGAAGTTTATCATCTTGCCAGTAAAGACAGAAAATGGTAGGATTCTTCATATTCATGATAAGAACCATGAAGATAGTTTGTCAAAACACCGGATACTCGGTATGCGAGCAGCAGGTATTGTTAGTCTCCAGTTCAAGTCCATAAGTCTGCCCAATGACAAATGCTTAGCTGCACCGCAAGAATCAGAACAGGTGTTCCAAGATATTCAAAACTACTCAGATATCATATTCTCTGCTATATCATTAGGCATTGCTGAAGCTGCGTATGATGCAGCGATTGAGTATTCAAAGGAGCGTCGGCAATTTGGACGCGCGATATGTGAATTCTCAATGGTACAGGAAATGCTCGTTGATATGAAGACCAAAATAACCGCCTCGAGGTTCCTGGTTTACGATGCCGCGGCAAAAGCCGACACGGACCAAAATTATTCATTAGCCGCCCATATTGCACGTTTGTTTGTCAGTAAAACAGCAGTAAGTAGCGGTTTGGATGCAATCCAGGTACATGGTGGTTATGGGTATATAAAGGAGTATCCAGTAGAGCGCCATATGAGGGATGCCAAGACAATGCAGGTATTGAACGCAACGCCAGTTGACTTGAAATCAGTATTAGCTAAGGAGCTCCTATGATTCTCGATGAAAAGCATAAAGAATTCAGAAAAATGGTGAAGGAGTTTGCAGATAAGGAAATCGCACCACGTGCCAAAGAACTCGATATGAATAGTGAATTTCCTTGGAATCTTGTTAAGCGGATGGCTGAATTGAAGCTCCTCGCCCTGTATGTACCCAAAGAATATGGTGGAGCGGGTCTCGATGTACTCTCGTATGCGATTGCCGTTGAAGAGATTGGGCGGGTATGTGGTTCAACCGGGATTTTCCTGGCAGCGCATTCTTCGTTGGGTGTTTACCCGGTATACCACTCGGGTACTGAAGAGCAAAAGCAGAAGTATCTTATCCCTATGGCGCGCGGCGAGAAGCTCGGTTCATTTGGGCTCACCGAGCCTAATGCCGGGAGTGATGCCGCAGCTACTCAGACCACGGCAAAACTTGTTAATGACAAGTACATTGTGAACGGAACCAAGCGCTTCATTACGTCAGGAAGCATTGCCGATATAATTGTGTTTACTGCGACCAAAGACCCTTCACTCGGATACAAAGGGATATCAGCTTTTATTGTTGAAAAGGGGACACCTGGTTTCTCACCAGGTAAGGATGAGGATAAATTGGGCTTGCGTGGTTCAATAACATCTGAACTGATTTTTGAGGATTGTAAAATACCAAAAGAGAATCTTCTTGGTAAAGAAGGTGAAGGTTTCAAAGTATTTATGGGCACGCTTGATGGAGGAAGGATTTCAATCGGTGCCCTTGCTTTAGGTATTGCCCAAGGCGCCCTGGATGCTTCTGTAAAGTTTGTCAATGAAAATAAAAAATCAGGTCGTCCAATGAAAAAAATGCAGTCTATACAGTCGAGGATCGCAGAAATGGCAACTGAAGTGGAGGCTGCACGGCTGCTCATATATCAAGCAGCTATGCTTAAAGATAATGATTTGCCGTTCATAAAAGAATCTGCCATGGCAAAGTATTACGCTTCGACTATCGGTACAAAGGCATGTGATATGGCGTTAACCATCCATGGTATGCTCGGGTTGACCAATGAGTATTCAGTGGAGCGGTTTTTACGCGATGAGAAACTTATGGAAATTGGCGAAGGTACGTCGGAGATTCAGAAGATTGTCATCGCCAGACAGATATTGGGTAAATAATTTCATTAAATTTCAAATTCCAAATTCCAAATGACAAATAAATTACAAAAATCTAAATTCCAAATACAAAACAAAAAAATGTTTAAATATTGTGATTTGAATATTGTTTGGGTATTGGTGCTTGGGTTTTGTGATTTTCACACAAGGAAGGAGGTTTGATGAATTTCGATTTAACTAATGACCAAAAAATGTTACAAGACCAGGTCAAGAAGTTTGCTGATAGTGTTTTGGCACCGGTAGCTCCGGACATTGATAAATCTGCTGAGTTTCCCAGGGACAATATAAAGAAGATGGCTGAGTTGGGTCTGCTTGGTATTATCGTACCTGAAGAATATGGTGGTGCTGGTTTTGACTATATTTCACTCGCCATTGCGATTGAGGAGATATCCAGAGCTTGTGCATCGACCGGTGTTATTGTCGCAGTTAACAATTCGCTCGTTGGCTATCCTATTATGCAGTTTGGCAGCGAAGAGCTGAAGAAGAAATATCTACCATTGCTCTGCAAAGGTGAGAAACTCGGAGCATTTGGTTTAACCGAGTCGAATGCTGGATCTGATGTTGCAGCTCTGGAAACTACGGCGCGATTGGACGGCGATCATTACATCCTTAATGGCACAAAAAGGTTTATCACCAATGCCGGTGAGGCAGGGATTTACGTGGTTTTCGCCTACACTAACAAGGAATTGAAGCACAAAGGGATAAGTGCTTTTATCGTGGAACGAGATACCCCGGGATTTAGTCTTGGTAAACATGAGGATTTAATGGGTATTAGGGCGACGGCGAATTGTGAATTGATCTTTGAAGATGTGAAAATACCCAAAGAGAACCTATTAGGCAAAGAGGGTGGAGGCTTTAAGATCTGCATGAATACCCTTGACGTCTCGAGGATTGATATCGGTGCACAAGCGGTTGGTATTGCACAGAGTGCACTCGATGAAGCGGTGCGATATTCAAAAGAACGTAAGGCATTCGGGCAGCCGATATGTAATTTTGAAATGGTGCAGTCAATGCTTGCTGAAATGGCAACTGAGATTCAAGCCGCAAGGATGCTCGTTTACTTTGCCGGGTACTGCAAGAACAAAGGGATGGCGAGGTTCTCGCTAGAATCGGCAATGGCAAAGTATTATGCCTCTTCAATATGTGTAGATGTTGCTCGTAAAGCAGTTCAAATACACGGTGGCTATGGTTATACAAAGGATTATCCTATTGAAAGAATTTACCGTGATGCCAAAATACTCGAACTCTATGAAGGGACGTCGGAAATACAGAAGATAGTCATTGCAAGAGAACTGGTCAGGTGAAACAAGATTCAGACAGATGGAAGCGGATGCACACGGATAAGAAATCTGTTTGAATCTGCATTAATCCGTTTACATCTATTTTCCGAAGGAAAAAGGAGGTTATTTTGGATATTATAGTCTGCATCAAGAGAGTTGCACAGACCGCTGAGGCTGAGGTGAAAATTGATTCTTCTGGCAAGGATATCATAAAGGACCGCTTGACCTTTGATATGAATGAATCTGATACTTATGCCCTCGAAGAAGCGATTCTTTTGAAAGAAAAATTCGGCGGTACTCTGACTGCAGTATCTTTAGGGACTGTCGAAGCTGAAGATACATTGCGTATTGCTTTGGCAAAAGGAGCGGACAGTGCGATACGTATAAAGGCGGAAGATTTCCAAGAACTCGATGGCTATAAGACTGCGCAGCTTCTAAAAGCGGCGATAAAAGACCTGAAATTCGACGTTGTATTCACCGGCTGTATTGCGACGGATGATTACTATTCACTGGTTGGTGTAACCCTTGCTGAACTGCTTGGCGTACCGCATGCCACATTGGTTACCAAAATCGTTATTCAGGACACAAAAGCCCAGGTTCATCGAGAGCTCGAAGGCGGTTTAGTAGAGCACTTGGAGATGACCTTGCCCGTTCTTTTCACAATCCAGACTGGTATTAATGAACCACGGTATGCTTCACTGATTGCGATCAGGCGTGCCGCAAAAAAAGAAATCAAGGTGATTGGTGCATCTGAAATCGACCCTGCAAATATTCAGGCTAATGCAAGTCTCGAGGAACTATTCACACCATCGGTAGGCAAGCGCGCAGAGATTCTAACCGGCAGCATGGATGAAATTTCGGCGAAAGTCGCAGGTATTATCAAGGAAAAGGGACTACTATGATGGAGGCGAGAAATGAATGAAATTTTTGCGCTGGTAGAACATCGACAGGGTGCAATAAGAGACATAACATATGAATTGCTGAGCTGCGGCAGGAAGCTTGCAGAAAAAGAGAATACGAAACTGACTGCAATTATTTTAGGACATAATACTGATGATCTTGTGCAGATACTGAAAAGCCAAGCGCACCGTTTGCTCGTGGTGGATAATGATGTCTTTAAAGACTTTAATTCTGAGCTCTATCAGATTACGCTTAACGAGATTATGAAAAAACACAATCCAATGTTATTCCTGATGGGACATTCTGCCTTTGGTATGGATTTATGCCCAGCACTCGCCACCCAACTCGGCGTTCCATTTACCACTGACTGTTTAGATATTGAGTTCATGGAGCAGAAACTCAAGGTCACGCGTCAGATATACGATGGAAAACTGAACGCGAAGGTTCAATTACGTGAAAACCCTGGCTACATGATCACACTGCGCAGCGGTTGTTTCCCAGCTGGAGAGGGCAGTCTAGATGGATCAGTTGAAAGATTCGATACGCCAGTATCTACCCAACCTGATTACCGAAAATTCATCGAGTATATTGAAGCCGCGGTTGGTGAAGTCGATATCACCAAGTCCGACATACTGGTAAGTGTTGGCCGTGGTATAAAAGATCAGGCAAACCTATCGATTATCGAGGATTTTGCCAGTGCGATTGGCGGCGTTGTTGCTTGCTCAAGACCAGTTGTTGATGCTGGTTGGATGGCAAAAGACCGGCAAGTCGGTTCGTCTGGAAAGACTGTCAAACCAAAGCTTTACATTGCCCTGGGCATTTCCGGTGCATTCCAGCACATCGTCGGCATGAAAGGTGCGGATACGATTATCGCGGTCAACAAGGACCCAAATGCACCGATATTCAGTGAAGCTGATTATGGCATTGTAGACGATCTTTTTAAGGTCATGCCGGTTTTGAAAACCAAGATATCAGAGGTGAAGCTGGCGAAAGGATAATTTTTATGGGCGGTTCTATAAAAATAAATCTGGAAGTACGCGATGCGATTATTGAATCGGGCGCTGGTGACGTTATTAAGTGTTATCAATGTGGTCGATGCATGGCGGCATGTCCCTGGAACCTTCTCGAGGGTCTGAATTACGCTACGTACCGGTTCTGTCAGAGGATTAAACTCGGTGCGATAATTGATAGTGAAGAAAAAGAAGAGATCGCCGCTGATACTATTGATGTATTTAGATGTGTAGGATGCGATTCATGCAAAGCTGAGTGTCCACGCGGCGTTGGTCTTTCTGACATATTGCGCGCGGTTCGGAGGATACTCGTTGAGTTTGATTCTTATCCTGGTGAATTAAAGAGTGTTGTCACGCGGGTCTTTAGTTCAGGGAATCCGCTTGGTGAATCAACTGAGAAGAGGGGTGATTGGGCCGCGGGTCTAAACATACCTCAATACACTGAGGACTGCGAGTACTTGTATTTCCCGTGTTGTTTGCCAGCTTATGATGCGCGGGCCAAAAAGATATCCCAAGCTACCGTGAGGATACTGAAACGAGCCGATATTTCTTTTGGCATAATCGGAAAAGAAGAATTCTGTTGTGGCGAGGCAGTGCGCCGGGTGGGTGCGGAAAAGGTTTTTCAAGCCGCGGTTAAACAAAATACTGAACTATTCAAAAAGGCTAAGGTGCACAAAGTAATCGCTACTTCACCTCATTGTTTGGTGACTTTTACCAAAGAATACCCAGAATATTATGATGGGTTTGAAACACTCCACGCAGTACAGGTATTTGATCGGTTGATAAAGGACAAGACAATAGTCCCAAAAAGGCCGTTTGAAAAAACCGTTGTCTACCATGATCCATGTACATTAGGTAGGCAAATGGACATTTATGATGAGCCAAGGGCAGTGTTAAAGAGTATCCCGGGTTTGAAGCTTATTGAGGTCCCTATTTTCAATCGGGATTTCAGTATCTGTTGTGGCGGTGGTGCAATGGGTCTGTGGCGTGACTGGCCCCAGGATGAAAGACTTGCCAATTTGAGAACTGAACAAATCCTGGCCACCGATGCTGATATCCTCTGTGTTGCCTGTCCGTACTGCCTCCAGATGTTTGAGGAAACCCTGAAATCAATGGACGCAGATATTGAAGTTATGGATATTTCAGAAATACTTGAGGCATCTTTAGAATTAAGATAAGGTTTACGAAAATGAACTTAGGCGATATTATCAAGAACATCCCTGAAGAGAAAGACCTGAGCCTGCGCGCGCGACCATATTTCAACCATTCGGTGGAGATGAAAAAAATATTTTCTCCTGAAGAACGCGCTGACGCATTGGAGAGTGTTGGTCTGAATGTATTCTACTTCCCGTCAGAGATGATAACCGGCTGTGACCTTTTATCCGATTCTGGGATTTCGACGATGACAAGTGAACAATGGGCTGCCTTGCACCTCGGCGATGAAGCCTATGGTTCGAACCGGGGATACTATTTACTGATGAAACAGATTAGAGAAACTTTTGGACATGAGTTCTTCAACGACCCAAGTTCTGGATCACTTAATGCCTTTATTTTTCACCAAGGAAGATCTTGTGAGGATACGCTATTCTCTGTCTTGGGCAAATACGGATCTGATTTTGTTATTCCTAACAACGGGCACTTTGACACGACGGCTGCCCATATTAAGGCGAATGATATGGAGGCATTGGATCTATTCTGTCCTGAATTGAAAGATGAACATTCGCCATCTCATTTCAAGGGCAATATGGATGTACTGAGGTTCAAAGAGCTTCTAAGGATATCGCATAATAGGATTCCTATGGTTTTTTTAACAATTACGAACAATACTACAGCCGGTCATCCGGTTTCTATGGAGAACATCAAAGTTGTTGCAGAACTCACCCGGAGTTATAAGATCCCACTCTTCTTTGATGCCTGTCGTTTTGCCGAGAATGCGTGGTTCATAAAGCGATATGAGCAGGGGTATGAAGATAAGACAATAGAAGATATTGTGAAAGAGATGTTTTCTTATGTCGATGGATTCACCATCAGTTTTAAAAAGGATGGTCTTGTGAATATGGGTGGCGGATTGTTCCTGAAACATAACGGTCTATTCATGAAAAAATTTCCGGACATGCCCGATATTCTGGTTCACCACCAGATTATAAAAGAAGGGCATCCTACTTATGGTGGTCTTTCTGGCAGAGATATCATGGCTTTGACAGTCGGACTGAAAATTGTGACCAAAGAAGAGTATTTGACCTACCGGATAAGTCAGGTTCAGGATTTTGGCAAGACCATGAGTAATCTTGGTATACCTGTTCTTCTGCCAACCGGCGGTCATGCCGTATATGTGGATGTGAATAGATTTTTCAAAGACACTGGGATGAAACCGGACGATTTTGGTGGAATAGCCTTGACTGCGGTGCTTTTGGCTGCATACGGACACCGGGCATGCGAGCTCGGTCATTTTGCCTTTGGTTCATACGATCAGAGTTCTCAAAAGGAGATCGTGCCTGAAATTAATTATGTCAGGTTTGGCATACCGCGGCTCAGGTATGAGAAGCGCGACCTTGACGCGGTTGCTGAGGCGATGCATGTGTTGCACGAATGCCGGGATAAGATCCCCGGGGTTAAGGTTATTTCGGGCAGGGGATTATCCCTGCGCCATTTTAGGGCAAGGTTTAGATTTAAGAAATAAGACTATTATGGCAGAAGATAAACCAGCAAGATATACCGACTTTATTCGCGAAGTCATCGATAATGACTTGGCTACTGGTAAACACAAGTCGATTCACACGCGTTTTCCACCTGAGCCCAATGGTTATTTGCACATTGGCCATGCTAAATCACTGTGTATCAATTTCGGTATCGCCGAAGATTACAATGGTCTCTGCAACCTGCGCTTCGATGATTCGAATCCCGTAAAGGAGAAACAGGAATACATTGAGGCTATCAAAGAGGACATCAAATGGCTCGGGTTTGACTGGGAAGACCGAGAATATTATGCATCTGATTATTTTAACCAGCTTTACCAGTGGGCTATGCAGCTTATAAAAAAAAGCAAGGCTTATGTTTGTGATTTGAGCGCTGATGAAATCCGAGAAACCAGGGGTACATTGACTGAGCCTGGCAAGGAGAGCCCGTATCGGAACCGCTCAGTTGAGGAAAACCTGGATTTATTCGAGCGTATGAAAACAGGTGAGTTTCCCAATGGTTCTCGCGTACTCCGTGCTAAAATCGACATGGCTGCATCTAATATTAATATGCGCGATCCAGTTATGTATCGCATTTTACATAAATCACACCACCGGCAGGGAGATAAGTGGTGTATTTACCCAACATACGACTTTACACATGGCCAATCAGATTCAATTGAAGAAATAACACATTCACTCTGTTCCCTGGAATTTGAAGATCATCGTCCTTTATATGATTGGTATCTTGAGCAGCTAGGTATTTTTCACCCACAACAAATCGAGTTTGCGCGTCTCAATCTCAGTTATACAGTATTGAGTAAACGAAAACTGTTGAAATTAGTAGGGGGGGGGGATATCAATGCATGGGATGATCCAAGGATGCCGACTTTGTCAGGTTTGCGCAGACGTGGCTACACACCAGAAGCAATTAGAAATTTCTTAGAGCGTGTCGGTGTGGCAAAGACAGATAGTGTTGTCGATATGGCACTGCTTGAGCATTGTCTGCGTGAGGATTTGAATAAACGTGCCCAGCGTGTCATGGCAGTACTGCATCCGCTTCGGGTAGTCATTGACAATTACCCAGAAGATAAAGTAGAAGAATTAGATTGCGTGAACAACCCAGAAGACCCGAGTATGGGAACACGTGAGGTTCCGTTTTCTCGTGTGCTGTATCTTGAACAAGATGACTTTCGTGAAGAGCCGCCAAAAAAATATTTTCGTCTGGCGCCAGGTCGTGAAATACGGTTGCGTTATGCGTATTTTATCAAGTGTGTTGATGTGATTAAAGACGAAAAAGGCAAAGTGGTCGAACTACACTGCACTTATGATCCAAAAACACGTGGTGGTGATGCACCAGATGGTCGCAAAGTAAAGGCAACACTCCACTGGGTTTCAGCTAATCATGCGCTCAAAGCCGAAGTGCGGTTGTACGATCGCCTTTTCACGAAAGCAAATCCTAATGAAGTAGATGAAGGAAAAGATTTTACATCTAATGTAAATTCAAAGTCTTTAGAAATATTGCGTTCTTGCCGGGTTGAGCCGAGTCTAAAAGACGCCGCACCAGGAAATAGATACCAATTTGAACGACTCGGTTATTTTTGCGTTAACCCAGATTCTTCTGATGGCGCACTCGTATTCAACCGAACCGTATCATTACGTGACACATGGGCAAAGATCGAAAAAGCACAGAAGGAATTGTGACGAAGTAACATGAAAACACTACACAAAATAATAATTGGCGATTCAAGGCGAATGAAAGAAATTATTGATGAGTCGGTTCATCTCATAATTACTTCACCTCCTTATTGGCAGTTAAAGGATTATGGGAGTGGCGCGCAGATAGGTTACAACGATTCGTATGAGGAGTATATTAACAACCTCAATTTAGTATGGCATGAATGCCATAGGGTTTTACATAAAGGTTGTCGTTTGTGTGTCAACATTGGTGACCAATTTGCTCGGTCCGTTTATTATGGAAGATATAAAGTTATACCTATAAGGACAGAGATAATCAAATTTTGTGAAAGTGCAGGCTTTGACTACATGGGCGCTATTATATGGCAGAAAGTAACCACCACTCATACTACTGGCGGAGCCACAATAATGGGATCTTTTCCATTTCCTAGAAGCGGAATACTAAAGATTGATTATGAGTTTATTTTGATTTTCAAAAAGTATGGTAATCAACCAAAAGTCTCTAAAGAGCTCAGAAATCAGTCCAAATTAACCAAAGAAGAATGGAATCAATACTTTACTGGACACTGGAATTTTCCCGGGGAAAGACAAGATAAACATTTAGCAATGTTTCCTGAGGAATTACCAAGACGGCTTATTAAGATGTTCAGTTTTGTCGGCGATACTGTTTTTGATCCATTTCTTGGTAGCGGTACAACTTGTCTCGCAGCCAAAAATTTGAATCGCAATTCTATCGGCTACGAAATAAACGAAGATTTTCTACCGACAATAAAAGAAAGGCTGGGGATAGAACAGAGAACTGTTTTTCAAAACATTGAAATAATTAAGTCGGATAAAACGAGAGTGAATGTTAGTGAGAGGATTGAGAATCTGCCATACATTTTTAAAGACCCAATAAAATTTGATAAGAAGGTTGACCCCAAGAAATTAAGATTCGGGTCAAAAATAGATAATTCTCATTTTGAAAAAGAGACATACTATACAGTAAAAGAAATAGTTTCTCCAGAGGTGTTAATTTTAAATAATGGATTGAAAATCAGACTATTGGGTGTAAGAAAGAGGCTACAAGAGAAT
>JAUVZL010000098.1 GCA_030602565.1 Candidatus Stahliibacteriota bacterium | reverse complement strand
ACGGGAGGGGGTAAGGGGGAGGGTGATTTTTTTCATAATTTAATACACCCCTCACCTTTGTCCTCTCCCGCAAGGGGAGAGGATTTTATACTATTGCAGTTTAAAATTTGTGTCCAAGTCTCTGGTGAATGGGGTTAAAACAGGTTGACCGAGAATGTCGAAATTTCTTGGAGTAGAGCCTGTCTGCGTCTACCTGTGCCGTTGGCACGGCAGACAGGTGCGAACGCACAGGCAGGCATTTAGGCTCGCCCCGTTAAATAAAGGTATAGAAAAATGTTTTTGGTATACTGGAATTAGTATTTAAACGGGGCTCGTTAAATGTGATTAAATTTCGACATATTTTCACGGGCCCTGTTAAATTGCGTAACAGGAATGCTCATACTTTTCCTAAAGGTTTATTTAACGGGGCGGGCGTAAACGCCCTACTCCTAATTCTCGGTCAGCCTCTTCACAGAAGGCAGGTAAACATACTGGCACACACCTTGACTTTCCTCCTCAGTTTATTATAATGATTTAGATTCAAAGGAGGAATTATGAAAAAATACTTTTTTCTCATCGCTGTATTCATATTCTTTGCTAGAGCTCAAGATTCACTACCCTGGAAAGGAACTATTGTCTTTGACGACTGGGTTAGAGTTGATGATGCTTCTGGCACGTCAGGTCATCCCGCATATTATCCTCAAACAATAATGGATGATAATCTGATTCTCTATTCCGTGTGGGCAGATGACCGTGATAACGACGATAATTATGAAATATGCTTTGCTTTAACTGCTGACACCGCACAAACGTGGACAACACCGAATATCGATTTGAGCCAGAGTCCATTAATAAACGATCTTTACCCATGGTTATGTGTCGACTCAACTAACCTCTATGTGGTGTGGCAATCATGGCGAAATGGAACCTGGAAGATATTTTTCACGAAATCATCTGATGGTGGCACGACCTGGCCCGCAGCGGATACTGTACCCGGTATCTTAGTGACCAATGATTTCACTTCAAATATAAATGTTGGTCCACAGCCTAAAATCACCGTTGACAACAAAAGTAATCCTGACACGACATTCCTTTATCTTTTATGGGCTGATAATGCAACAGGTCTAATCCAGATACAACTTGCACGCTCAATCGATTTAGGACAATCATTTGTCGATTTCGGGATTGTTGATAACAATCTTACGAATGTAAATCGAAATCCTTATATTGTTGTCGATGACAGCGGCTGGGTGCATTATGCCTGGGCATGGGGAACAGGTGGGACAAATCAGGACCCCCATCCCTGGATTGGATACAATCGCTCCAAGGACAGAGGCAACACATTTTTGCCAACTGACTTGATTGCCAATGATGATTCGGGTGGCGTCTATAGAGGAAACCCATCACTAACCTACAATGCATCTAATGGTAATGTCTTAATCTCCTGGGAAGATTCTCGCCGTGCAGGTGGAAATGCCAACCCGGATATCTGGTTTAGTAGAATCCATAGAGATAGTTTATCCTTTGCTCCAAATCAAAAAGTAAACTGGTGGGGTCCAGACACATCAGTAAGATATGACAACTTCAGACCCGCAATAATGATGGATCCTGAAGGTATCATGGTTGCTGCCTGGCATGATAATCCGGATACAAACATATACGGTATCCACATAGCTGCATACAGTGACACCATCGGTAGATTTTCAAGCAGTCAATCTCTCATCAGTACATTTACCGGAACCAGTGGCGCGAGTTTTGGAAATGACTTTTATCCACCCTCACTCTTTGTGACGTTAATTGATACTATTACCAACTTCTTCCTTGTTTGGCAGGATTATTACGAAGATTCACTTGGCGGCAATATCTATTCAGTAAGAGGTTGGGTTGTAGAATCGATGGCAGATTTGGATGTTGACAACGACTCGTTGGACGTGGTGAATGATACGATGAACTTAAGAGTTCAACCAGCTGGTCCGGCATACTCACCTTATGCCAAAGGTAGATTCATTCTAACAAATACTGATGATCTCTATAACCCTGATCCAGAAGATGGACCGAGCAGTTCACGTGTGGATTCTTTCAGCTACTCAGGAGTATTGCGCGGTCCGGGCGGGAATATCGACAGTATTTTCGTGCTCGGTCTGCCCGATAGTATGAGTATCGGGCAAATATTAGTGTGCACACTTGCGGTGGTTATTCCTGTAAATATGACAGAGGGGATATATGCTGGTCTTGTAACGATTGAAGGTCGTGATTCACTCGGTGGTTTGGTTCAAGAGAGTTTTGCTGTTACAGTTCAAGGTCCAAGACCGCGAGGCAGTCTTGATTCATTGAGGGTTGTACCAATACCATTTAAACCACATAGCGATCCAGCACACGATGCTATTCATTTCCAAGGGCTCACAGCTAATACTACGGTAAGGGTCTATGACCTATCAGGTACTTTGGTTTTTGGCCCAGAAACAGACAACGACGGTGATGGACATCTTGCCTGGAATGCTGAAGTAGCAAGTGGTATATACATCTATCTTGTGACAACTACTGATGGTGAAGTTAAAAAAGGCAAACTATCAGTAATTCGATAAGGAGGATGAGATGAATAAAATTATACTAACAACAATAGTTACCTGTATTACTTTACTTTATGCAGGTACAGGAGATGCTGGTGCGGCATTCTTGAAAATCCCGGTTGATGCCCGAGTTGTCGGTATGGGTGAAGCTTCTGCCGCATATATTAACAATGCTTCAGCACTATACTATAACCCTGCTGGCTTAGGCGAGATTGAATCGGTTGATTTACTCTTTATGCATAACGCCTGGTTATTAGGTATGAGCCATGAATACGCTGCTTTAGCGTTTGCTGTTGGAAATGTTGGTTCCTTTGGTTTGGCATTCAATTACTGGGGTTCAGGAAGTATCCCTGTTATTACAATAAGAGGTGACTCAACCGGTACTACCTTTTCAGCTTCAGACTGGACAGCAAATATCGGCTACGGAAAAAACTTTGGCGCATTAGCTTTTGGTGTGGGCTTCAAATACCTAAGTGAAAAAAATGAAGATTTTTCTTCATCGGCAATGGCATTTGATTTTGGTATGATGTATGATCTTCCAATAAAAGGGTTGCAAACAGGTATTTCTCTAAGTAACTTAGGTACAAGTGTTGAACTCGACCAAGAAACTTTTCCTCTGCCCATGCTCATACGGCTTGGCTGGAGCTACAACTTACAGAAATTAGGGTTTGCTCAAGATTTCATTATTTCTAGTTCCGACAAATTTGGCATTGCACTTGGTGCAGAATACTGGGTTGCTGAGATTTTGGCATTGAGGTTCGGATACAGAACTGGTACTGGTGCTGGCGGTCTATCTGGTTTAAGAACGGGGCTGGGTGTTTGTTTTAAGAACTTCGGACTTGATTATGCTATTGCTCCTTATGGAGAATTGGGCTTAACTCATAAAATCTCGCTCTCGTTCAAGATCAATAAATAAAAACACTATATAGAAACTTAAATGTCACGTAAGACGTCCCGTTGGAATATACCTCCACGAGATAAATAAGACGTAGTGCTTTAAGACCTGACTGCAGGACCTGCTTGGGAAGAAATGTTGAATGCCTGCCCTCGTCTGTCCTCGTTACGTAGGTAATGGGATGAAATCTGTGGGTATTTCATCGGGGTTTAGATCTAACCCCATTCCTCATTCAAAGAAAAGAGGGTCTTTACGCGCTTCCTAAATTGGATCGCCAAAGGAAATGAGAAAAACTTCAACGCACAACCGCCAAGCTGCTGTGAGAAAACGATGCGCTCTTTGCTGAGTGCTTGACTCATGATAATATCTTACTATAATGAATTAATAAAGAAAAATGATGAAAACCCACCAAAAATCAGTTAATGCGCACAAAGGTTTTTTGGCAGAAAAATTTTTTGAAAAAGAGGTTTCGCGGCGTGATTTTTTAAGAAAAGGAAGTATCTTTTTATTAGGTATAGGATTAGGAAACGGGCTATTCAATTTATTTGATGGAGATAAGAAACTGATAATGGATAAAGGATCATTGCACGAGGCAATGTTTTATAAAAGATTAGATAAAGGCGTGGTCCAGTGTGAGGTCTGTTTTCGTGGTTGTGTATTAAAACAGGGGCAAAGGAGTTTTTGCCGCAACAAGGTAAATATTGATGGTAAACTTTATAGTTTGGTTCATTCCAGACCCTCAGCCGTTCACATAGATCCAATAGAAAAAGAACCTGCCTATCATATGCTCCCGGGAACTGAAATTCTCTGTTTTGGTACTGCTGGCTGCAATTTTCGCTGTAAATTTTGTCATAATTGGCATCTTTCCCAGAAGTCAATCGAGGAGATGGATTATATCTATGAACTTACACCTGAGCAGGGTATTGATATTGCGATAAGCAAGAAAATACCTACGCTTTCTTTTACCTATAATGAACCCACATCATTTTATGAATATGTTTATGATATGGCAAAGATTGCAAAAGAAAAAGGGCTCAACATACTGTTTCATTCAAATGGTTCAATGAGCCCAAAACCATTAAAAGAATTGCTAAAATTTACTGATGCAGTTACCATTGATTTGAAGGGATTTACCGAAGAATTTTATGAGAATACCTCTTCTGCCAAATTGGAACCGTGCATGAAGACATTAGAGACTATAAAAGAACAAAACAAGTGGCTTGAAATTGTGAATCTTCTTATACCTGGCTTGAACGACAATCATGATGATATAAAAAGGATGTGCCTCTGGATCAAAGAGCATTTAGGTGATGATGTACCATTACATTTTTCTCGCTTCTTTCCAAATTATAAACTCACAAACATACCTGCAACATCCATTAAGGGTTTGGAAAAGGCACACCAGATTGCCAAAGATGCGGGTCTACAATATGTTACAATCGGTAATGTACCGGGCCATGAGTTAAACTCCACTTTCTGTCCTAATTGCCAGAAACGCATAATCCATCGTGTCCATTTTCAGATCCTGAAAAACAATGTAAAGAACGGTAAGTGTAAATTCTGCGGTTATTCGATTCCCGGAATCTGGTAATTTTTGCATTGGGATTTGGCTGAGCTAATGCAAAGCTTAGCTTGAATACAGGTTTATGAAAACACGCACTATATTTGCAATACTTACAATGGGCTTCAGTGGTATTGTTGCGCAAGTTTTGCTCTTAAGGGAATTATTAATAACCTTTC
>JAUVZL010000041.1 GCA_030602565.1 Candidatus Stahliibacteriota bacterium | reverse complement strand
GGGGAAAACCGGGTAATCAAAGTGTACAAAGACGATACTATTGGTAAGTCCCTTTCCTTTTATCAGTTTTGAGAGATGAACATCAACCCCCCAGTATGAATTTGCATAACCGCGATCTTTCCAATAGAAATCCGGTTCGTCCCCTTTTATTAGCTTGGGCATAGTATTTACTGCACTATATAAAAACAGCACAGCAATAATGAATGCTGAGATAATTCTTATACTTTTTGCAGAAACCCTCTTGATTCGTAATTTTTCTTTTACTAATTCAGGTAGCACTAATATTGCACGCGCTGACAGAATTACTAAAAATGGTAATGCTTCGTACAGAAATCGTGGACCAAAGCACAGGTCATGAAACCAGTAGAATATGTAGGCGATACCGAGCAAGAGAAAGGAAAAGAAGAAAATGAAATCCCAGCGTCGCATTTTGCGGCTTATTAGCAGAATAACTACAGGCAACAGAGAAATATATGGCCAGCCAAATAAATGAAAGTTCAATGCCTTTATTGAACCCCAGAAATTGGTCAAACCCTTTGAAAACGTATGCGGGGGTCCCCAGGCGGCTTTGCCAAAACCGAGACCGTGATTCGGACCATAAAGGATTGTATAACCGAATTTGAATGGATGTCCATTTGTGATGTAATTATAGATAAGCATGAGAGCGATAAAGATCAAAGCAAATAATGTAGTGGCGGCGAATAGTGACATATACTGTCTGGGTTTTTTAAAGATCAGTATCATTCCATAAACCAGGAATGGTATGCACAAAGCAAATGCCGTATAGAAACGTATTAATGCACAAAAGCCCAGGCTTATACCGGCTAAACATGCATAAACAAACGTTTTTTTCTTGACCGCTTTAACAAAGAAGAAAGCAAAGAGAACAATTGTGAACATGGCGCTTGAGTGCGCCATAAATTCAGATGACATGAAAAGAAAAAACGGCGAGAGTATCGTGAAGATCGCGGCGAGTTGCCCAGTTTTCTCGTCGTGAATTTCCTTACCCAGAAAAAAGATAATAAGGACAGACAAAGCACCTAATAAAGGATTTATGATCCAGGGGATACCAAGCAATACACCGACCATTAAGAATAGCGCATGACCCGGCGGATATTGAGAATACCATTTACCATTATTGATCATATGGGTGTAATCGAAAAACTCCTTGAAAGGGTGAGAAGCTGCGTACAGTTGACCAGAAGCAAAGATTTTCGCTTGAAAGACCTGGGCAATACTATCCTGGACATGGGGGATCTGGTCAAAGACAAAATATGAAATAAGCAGCGTCGCCAAAAAAGGAATAATGAAGACAATAAGCAGAAAAATTCTCTGGTTTACCCTGATACGCATTGTTCAATTCTATCCATCTGAAAAACAAATGCAATAAGAGAACTAAAGGGACGGAGATTGGGCGTCTCAGATTACAGCCTTGCTGTTTCCGTTCTTGTCACACTGAAATCTTATGCGGAGTCCAGAATAGTGCTTAAAACAAGATAGTTTTCTATTTATGCAAAAACGAACACATTGGTTTTATGCCAAGAAGTATAGCCAATACGACAAACCACCAAATGCTTATTTCCATTATTTGAGGGATGAGCTTCGCGATTATTAACATAACACACATAGCTGCACCCTGGGCTAGCTTTATGTCCCAAATCTTGAGATTCCTGACCCGCTCATTCATGCCTTTAAGCAAACTCATTACTAACTCCTTTTCTATATTCTTATCGTGCGATGATAAGTTTCTTTATGGCACTGTAATGATCAGTCGCTATTCTATAGAAATAAACACCGTTACTTACTTCTAAGCCTTTTTTATCTCTGCCGTTCCAATAAATTGTATGATAACCAGGTTGCTGACTTGCATTGATCAAGGTAATTATTTTTTTGCCGGAAATATCATAGATACTCAAATCAACTGATGCAAATTCAGGTAGAGCATAGTTAATGGCGGTTCGGGCAGCAAATGGATTCGGTGAATTCTGCTCAAGCGTATAAGCGTTTGGTATTTGAGTCGATCCACCTTCTTCAATACCAAGAACCACCACGGTATTCTGAGCAAATTCAGAAGTGTTCGACATCATATCAGTCGTCGTTGCGGTTACATAGTCACCGATATTCAAGCCGGTGACAGTAGCATTCCAGTACCCTGTAGCATCTGGTGTGGTCGCACCCAGATAAAGCCAGCCTTCACCATAACCTGACGGATCGACATGGGCGCGAAATACTTCGACTATCGCCTGTGTTGGATCAGTGTCGATATCAATAGTGCCGTCAACAAATGTTTGTGGTGCAAAATAAAGCGCACTGATGAAGATCGGGAAATTTACTTCTTCATTAGGTCCATTATCTGGATCATTAGCATCGTTAGGTGTTACACCATCATCAAAAAGATCTATACCCAGAGCACCATTATTATACATGGTATTTTGTGTTATCCAGTTATGATCACAGTTTATTGTACTATTGCCATGTTCCCACACCGTGACGCCATTATGCAAATTATGTGCAACAATATTACTGTCAATGATATTGCCAGTAGCAAAACCGCCTTGATAAACATTACCATACTGACCAATACTAACACCATCCATAGAATTCGCCAATGGATTGAGGGCGATATCAAGACCGATTATATTATTATAGAGGATATTATGATGTGAATCCCAACCATAGGGTGGATAACCGATAATGCAGACACCTTCGAAATCATTACCAGAAATCAAATTACCATCAATTATATTATCATGTGCACCTTCACCAATATATACGCCATCGTGTATATTCCCACGGTCCAGAGTCCCTGTATAATCAGTACCGACATAATTACCGGTTACAAGATTCTGATAGACATCACCCGGTGGACAACTCGATATCCCTATTCCTTCTGCATAATTGCCTGATGACATATTAAGGTCTATGATGTTATCAAATGCAAAACCGATAGAATCCCAAGCTACTTCAATGTATATACCGCCCCAGAAACGAGTCGTATTCCAGCCATTCCCTCTTATGATCGTGCCGGTTGGATCCATACCTACCCAATTGAGGGTGATGACATTATTGTATGATCCGCTCGGTATTCCTTGAATACGAATACCGTGTTGTTCAAAACTGTCAATGACCAATCCCTGAATAGTATTATTCGGTGATAATATCCAGAAACCGTGAGATGCACCAGCAAAAGCACCATTTACTTCGATCATCAAAGTGCAAGAGGATGGTGGATTAGTTCCTGGTGATGCACCAGGTTGTGAAAGACCATCGATAAAGACGCCGGCGGTATCAGTCAAGAGTGGAAGCTGTGATAAAGGACGAATAGTCTGAACCCCACCACCCGGGATATTGAAGTTTATGACATCGAATGTATTTGTATTATTCTCTGCTTGGGTCATTGCCCAGCGCAGGCTACCTGCTCCAACGTCACCCGCATGTATTACAGTAAAGGTAGCGGCGCTAAGCACACCAATGCTGAAGAACAGAGCTGCACCAAACGCAATGACCTGGGTGCTTATCACCAACATTTTTTTTCTTTGCATTCTTCCCCCTTTTCATATTTGTGAATTATATACCCTTATTTCTTAGTTGTCAATAATGACAATTTATCAGACTTTTGGGATCAGGAATTTTCTGATACCAGTTGAGATTATGAATACCAAGGCAAGAAGTAAGACAATAGCTGCTCCTGAAGGTAAGTCGAAAACATAGGATAACCACAACCCAATAACTGTTAAGACAACTGCTGTTATCATAGATAAGGCTATTAACTTTTTTAAATTGCTGGTAAATTGCTTTGCAATTGTGGCTGGGATTGTCAGGAGCGCGATAACAAGGATTATCCCAACCACCCTTATAAGGACGATAATACTGAGCGCAACAAGACAGAGCAGAATCAAATAGAGAGTTTGGGTTGGCACGCCGACAATCATTGAAAATTCTTCGTCAAAAGATAAAGCGTGTAATTCCTTGTATAGTAATAAGACGGTCACGATGATTATGATATCGAGAACCAACATAATGATTATGTCGGAGATCGGCACGGTCAGGATTGAGCCGAACAAATAACCGAAAAGATCTGGTGCATAACCTGGCGATAAACTGATAAATAGAATCCCCAAAGCCATACCAACTGACCACAGTATGCCAATAGCAGAATCTTCGCTTATTTTGGTTTTCTTACTCAGTATACCGATTGCCAGAGCCGAGAGTAGACTGAAAGGTATTGCGGTTAATACCGGGTTAATATTGAGCAAATATCCCAGACCTATGCCGCCAAAAGCAGCGTGGCTTATGCCGCCGCTAATAAAGACGATTTTTTTCATGACGACAAAAGCGCCTACAATACCACATACAATGCCCACCAGGACCGCGGCGAACAGGGCATTGCGCATGAATTCGTAATGGAGTATTTCAATCATTTATCATTATCTCCGACTGAATTATGGGCTGGGGCGTGGGTTATCAGCTGGACCGGATATTCATACATTTCTGAAATTTTATGCATGCCTTCCTTTTTCGAACCATGGTAATAAAGCCGCTTATTAAGACAAGCTATTTTATCTATATACGTTGAAACGACACTTATGTCGTGGGTTACGAGCACAATGGTCATCTCTTTGTTGAGGTCATGGAGCAGCTCGTAAAAAGTCTGCTGCCATTGAGTATCAACACTGGAAACAGGTTCATCAAGGAGTAATAATTTTGGTTCGGTCGATAAAGCCCGGGCAATAAAAACACGTTGTCTTTGACCTTGAGACAGCTTGCCAATTTCGTTATTTCTATACTGCTGCATACCAACTTTTTCTAAAGCCGCCATGCATACACTGATGTCAGTTTTTGTATATTTTCTGCCGATGCCTCTTTTCCCCAATCTTCCCATAAGTACAACTTCGCTGACACTTATCGGAAAATCAAAGTCAAATGTAATGTGTTGAGGTAAATAGCCAATGTGTTGCCGCGCTTTTTTTGCTGAAGTGTCAAAGACATAGACCTTGCCCTTATCAGGCTCAAGTAAACCAAGGATGATTCTGAGGATTGTCGTTTTACCCCCGCCATTAGGACCTATGATACCGAGGAAGTCATTCTGTTTAATAGTGATATTGATATCTTCTAAAACAGATACATTGGTATAAGCAAAATAGACATTTTCTAATTTAACTATAGTATCTTTCTTCAATTACTACTCCATTGCTTGATCCAGTATTGAGGCGATTTTTTTTAAATTTGTTATATATTCCTTTTCTAACGGATCGATTAGAATAACCTGGCCCTGGATTTCCTTGGCAATCACTTCAGCACTTTTTGTGTTGAATTGTGGAGAGGCAAACACGACTTTTATATCGTTGGTTTTTGCTTGTTCAATAAGGTGCAATATACCTTTTGCGGTTGGTTCTTTGCCTTGGTTCTCAACAGATATTTGCTTCAAATCATATGCGCTGGCAAAATAACCCCAGGCTGGATGAAAGACCATGAAATTTCGCCCCTTTTTTTCTCTTAAAAGCCTAACGATATCATTGTCCAGATTATCTAATTCTTTGATATACTGTTTTCTATTCTTATTATAGAACATTTGATTATCAGGGTCGATCTTGATAAGCGCATCATAAATGTTCCCGACCATTATTGCAGCGTTGTGTGGAGACAGCCAGATATGGGGGTCTCCTTTGATAAATTGGACGGACTGGGATGCATTACATAATAATAAATCTTGGTTGACTGCAAGAATTTTGTCCAACCAGACTAATTCAAAGTCAATCGGCGCGCCAACTTTTACATACAACTGCGCCTTACCTAATTTAGCGAATTGACCAGGGGTAGGTTCGTAGCTATGCGGGGATGCACCTGGTGGGATCATTACTGAAACATCCACTTTGTTGCCGCCGATTTTCTCGGTGAATTCGGCAAGGGGAAGTATGCTGACTACTATGTGGATTTTGTCAGTAGGGGTATCTTTTTGTGAACAGGCAGGGAAGGCGATGCAGAGACTCAAAATCACCAGTAGTTGGATCCCTATTCTCAGAGCGAAATATAACTTATTACATTCACACATTCCAATATACTTTATTCGAGATAGTGTATTTGTCAACCCAGAAGACAATGCTACATTTGATTAGATTGGAGGGTTCTGATATGGACTAATACTTTATTGCTTTAAGCCTTTGCTCGCCAACGGCAATAAAATAGATGCCGCTTGAGAAACGGGAGCAGTCGATGCTAATTTTACTGCTGGCACTTTTGTTCTCAATGTTTAATTGCAGTTTACCGGTCACGTCGTATATTTTGATATTCGGAGAGGGTTTTGATAGTATTATATTAAAAGAATTGTGTATCGGATTTGGATATATAAAGATTTCAGTAATGTATTCAGTAGAACCATTTTCAGCAATACCAGTTTGCAGATAAAAGTCGATTGTATCCGGTGTCACATTTTTTAACAAGGAGCTCATTTGGGTATCTGGCATGAAACCTTCTGCATATACATCAACATAGTAATACAATGGGAGTAAGCTATCAAAGGAATATGTTCCTTGCGAATCTGTAAAGGTCGTACAGCACTTTGAGTACTGCGGAGGGTTATATATTACAAAGCCCCCGCTTATGCGGGCAGTAGCAGTAACCCGCGCATCACCGAGTGGTGACCCGCCATAATCATAGACATGTCCTGTAATAATGCACCCAGGGTAATCATCATTTGCGTGGCCGAACGTTGGTGTTGAATCAATATACCAATCATCGATTAGGCACCAGGGTGGATACCACGTTGAATCATAGCCAAAGCAGTGGAAACGTGCAACTGAAGCGTTATATGGTGGTCCAGGTACCTCATCAGGGTAAACAACAGAATCCCAATACCAGTAATTATGATATGTGTTTATGTAACCGCTGTCATACGGAAGCCCGAAAGAACCGTTCAGTACTGATGGGTCTATAACCGCGTAGCTGTCAACCGCGAAATAGATATTAGTGTCAATATACGATGTTCCTGCCGGTGTAACAAATAGCGTGTTCATCAAGGGGATTGTATCGCCGTAGATAGTATCTGCTGCTTCTCTTTCAAAATAATGCAGTTCAACGCGCTGAGAATCAAATGGCGCAACCTGTAATTCATTTATTACGTGTTTGATAATTGGATTTGCATTTACAATACAGGAAAAGATAATTATGGCTATACACAGTCTACTCATATATCATTATAAACAAAAATGTCTATTTGTCAAGGACTGACGTGCCATTTTATGTCCAGGTCATTTTCTGGAAAGAAATCCGTTTTCTTGACCGTGAATACACTTTTATCATTTACCTTTTTGTGAGTATATGGTGAATAGTTGATTCTAACTTGCAGACTCGCCGGAGCAATGATCGTAAAAAGGGCTTGTTTTATTGGTTTTTTCCATTGGTGCGTTGTTGTGGTAATATACGTGAATTGACGCAATTTTATTCTCTGACCGTATTTAATCTTGAACGAATCAATACTCTGGGCTTTCATCGGCATATCGAAATATATGCCTGCTGTATCTTTTGTATATGGAAAATCGAGCATTATAGTATCTGGATATACATGATTTGAATCAACTGGAAACGGGTAGTAAAAAGTAACCCGTTTATCCTGGTCAGTGAGGTTTTTAAAAAAATACTGACCCGTAACCGTAGCGCCGTTGTCTTTTATTTCAATAACTATATTCTCTTTAATGAAATCAATAGGTGGTTGCTTTTGACAGCAGAGAATTATACAGGGTATTAATAAGGAATACTTCATTTTTCCCGCACCTGATAGTCGGTATATTTTTTTTAGGTTGATAACTGTTTTGCTTTCTCAGTAATCGAAGTTAGGAGTGAATCAAAGGATTTTTCAAATGCCGCCACGCCATCACTGAGTAATTTCTCGCATATCGCGTCAACATTAATACTATTTTTTGATAGTTCGCTAATAATTTCTTTATGCTCAGCAATATTACCAGTTAGTGCCTGTTTGACAACCCCATGATTGAGAAATGCATTGAGCGTCTTTTCCGGGATAGTATTAATGGTATTTTCTCCAATGAGTTCAGTGACATATTTTGTATCACTATAAACAGGGTTCTTAGTACTCGTTGAACCCCACAGAAGACGCTGGACGCGTGCACCCTTTTTCTGTATTTCTTTGAACTCCTTACTTGAGAATATTTCTTTGTATTTGCTGAAGATGATTGCGGCGTTTGCTACTGCGGCTTTGCCTTTGAGCGATTCTAACTTGTTTTTTGTTTCATCGTTTTGTTCAGTTATTTTTTCATCAAGGAGTTTATCAACCAGGGTATCGACGCGGCTTACGAAAACACTGGCTACCGAAGCGAGCCGGCTGATATCACCGTTGTTTTGGACAAACCTGCTCACGCCTTTTATGTATGCGTGGGCAGTATTGATATACTGCTGCAAAGAAAATATCAGCGTTATGTTGACATTTATGCCCTGCGCCAAAAGTTCTTCGACTGCCCTAAACCCTGGTTCAGTGGATGGTACTTTGAACAAAACATTGGGGCGGTTTACCGTATGATATAAACGTTTACCTTCTTTCACGGTTTCAGCTGTTTGATACGCGAGCCTGGGGTTGATTTCAAGACTCACATAACCGTCCAACCCCTTAGTTTCTTCATATACGGGTTTGAAGAGGTCAGCCGCATTCTGGATGTCTTTGATCGTAAGCTCATCGTAAATCTCAAAGGTGGATTTTTTCATTTGCTTTAATTTATTTATACTTACATCATAGTCATTGCTTGAACTGATAGCCTTGTCAAATATAGATGGGTTTGAAGTCATCCCTCGCACTCCGGTATCGATCATCTGCTTGAGCTTGCCCGTATCAATCAAAGAGCGGCTAATATAATCTAACCAAATACTCTGACCGAATTCAGTAAGTTCCCGAATGGTCGTTTTCCCCATTTTTACTTCCTGTTTTGATTCCTGGGCTGCCAGGAATTGACATATTGTATTCCAGAGTAGACAGAGAAAGCAACCGCTGCCCAGAGAAGATAAGGGGCTATCATGATATTGAGGATTAGCATACACACAGCTAATCCCTGGAGCAATGTTTTTGTCTTACCATATAGATTTGCTTCAGTAGCCACGCCCTGAGGCGCACGCCGGCGTCTCAAGAGCGCGATGAAGATCTCGCGTAACCATATAATCGCAACTGCAGTCCAGTACCACGGCTCTTGGATCTTGAACGCCAGGGCGATGAGGATTGAGATTACTAGAATCTTATCGGCGAGTGGATCAAAAAGCTTGCCGAAATCAGTTACTTTTTTCGTAGCCCGAGCTGCGATCCCATCTAGGATATCGGTCAGAAAGGCGATCACAAAAATTACCAGAGCAATCAATCGATTATGTGGTACCTCCCACATGATAAAAAGGATACAGCAGGGGGCTAGCACTATCCTCAATGTTGTGAGGAGATTGGGGAGGTTCATCGGAACAGTTTTATCCTTACTCTACTTGATGACAACGAGTTTTTTTACTCTTTCATTTACCGGTGTTTCCATTTTGCAGAAGTACACGCCAGCAGGTAACTGGTTGACTCGAGTTGAGTAATACCCGGGTTCTGTTAACGCATTATGCACTATAGCACAAATTCTGCCAGATATATCGTATAGTGTTAAACGTACTTCACCTATTTGATTTACTACAAACCTTATCTCAGGTTTCTGCGTTGGGTTTGAAGAAAAAGAGAAGTCATTGTAAAGCGGGGTGTTATTGACATATTCTTCAATACCGTAGTAGATCTGGTATTTTTTCAGGAGCCAGTAATCAGGATCGAATTCAATTGACGTCACTGAATCAGAGGTCGTAAACTCAACATATTCTGGTGAATTATTTATCGGGATATTGACAAGCGTGTCACTGCTCGTTGTATGTAAGAGAATTTGGACCGGCATATGGAAAACTGCAGGAGCATTTGTCTGTGTCTGGTAGATATTGATACTTGTCAGGTAATTGCCTCCAGAAGGTGTACAATACCAGAATATATCATATTCAGGATAGCCTTGGTCATATACCCATTCGTCAAAGAACCATGTTAGATCAGTTCCGTATACGCTGGAGAAAACCATTTTCATGTCTTCAGTACTAGCCGTACCATAATCCAGTGAATCGCGATAAGCCTGCATCGCCGTGAAGAAATTATCCTGGTCAAGAAAGCGAAGCATATGCATTATCCAGGATGCTTTGCAGTATGTATATCCCCAGTTGAACATCTGGCCTGGCGGTGGGTCATAAAGAGGATGTCGCCATGAAGCATCTGCTTGGAAATAATCCTGAGCACGGCTTTGCATGGTAATGACAAAAGACGAAAATCCCATTGTGTACCAGTCGTAATTCGCATCACTGTAGGTCGCACATCCTTCATTAAGCCAGATGTCCCGGAAATCAACGCAGGTAACCATATCACCCCACCACTGGTGAGCGAGTTCATGGGCAATGATTCGTTTCCAGCTATGTGAGCCACTAATAATATTTCGATGCATTGTTGTATTTTCCTGGTGTTCCATGCCACCCCAGGCATACGGATACACCACATCATGTCCATAACGGTCAAATGGATAGGGTCCATACATGGAATCAAGCAATGCCATTGATACAACGACATCTGAGAGTGCACTTACTGCTTGTGCTGAGTCTTCTGGCCAGACAAAATGCCTTGTCTCGACAGAATCTCCTGATGTTGGAACAAACCAATCTGACCATACGGCAAACCTTGATGCACCAAAGTGCATGAGATAGGTCGCGATCGGATAGTTTTCTTGCCAGACATAGGTAATCGTAGTATCCGGGTTGTTGGTTACATCAATCAGCTCGCCATTGGCACAGACAATAAACGTATCTGGTACAGTTACGGTGATCACACACCCGTAATCTGCCTTGTCATACGGTTCATCATAACAGGGCATCCATCTGCGTCCATCCCAGGGCTCGGCGAGCGTATAAGCGATAGAGTGGTATGTGTTGCTATTATAATATTTGGGATAATAAACAAAACCAGTTTGATACGATGTGACACTCCATGAACCATGATAGCCAATATGAATACTGAAAGAGTCGTCAGTATTATAGATATATGGTAGATTAATGATAAGAGATTCGCCGCTTGTTGCATAAGTAGCTGCAGCTCCATCAACCAAAATCGAGTCGATTGTGAGGGTGTAACTATGCAAAACTGCAGTATTCAAACCATCTTCCCGGCTGCGGCAGAGAATCGTATTGATCCCCTGAATACTGCGTTCAGTCATTGGTACGTTTAAATCAAGCTCATATTTGAGCACATTGAATGAATGGGTTGATTCAGCACGCTGAAAACGACAATCTGGTCTTGGCTGAAAGTACTTTGCTTCTAAATTATCCGCCCCCCACTGAGTGCATAATAATAGTATCAAAAGCATGATGTCTCCTTTCTAGATTTATATTATACTGAGCAAGTAACCAATGTCAATCAGCTGGACTGGAACACGGTCTTGTCCTCAATTAACAATCGGAGCAAACTATTCCCATTATTATACCGAATATCATCCATAAATGCAAGCCGAATCTCCACACCACCCGCAGTCTCGGTGCTCGAACTTCAGCCAGCCTATCGGTTGTCTTCCGTAGCCTGTGCTCCGAGCCTGTATCCCTTAAAAGAATTTTCGTTCGATCTCTGTAAAAATTCCCCTTGACAGTAATCGTTTTTTTTCATATAATATTACCAGATTTTATAAAAGAAAATGAAATACTCATATAAAATTCAAGAAATTATAGCTGCTTATGATAATTCAGTAAAAAATATAGATACTGAAGCAATCACGGCTAAAGAGGGAAGGGCATATGGTGGTATAATAAGAGCAGGTAAAGGAAAGCTTGTTGAAAGTATTGCTAAAGTTCTAATCCAGCTAGCTTGGGATGGTTTAGAACAAGATCCAGATAGATTGGCGCTGATCGGAAAGCAAATTAAAATACCTATTAAGCAAGATTACATTGATAGATTAAATGATGAAGAAGTAACAGCATATATAAAGCGAAATATCAAAAATTATTATTACGCTTATAAACCAGACATATTGGTTTCTATTGATGATAGAATCGTTATAGAAATGGAATGTAAATCTTATACTGAAAATGCTATGTTAAAAAGGATATTAGTCGATGCCACCTTAGTGAAAAGTCAATATCCTGATATGCGATTTATTCTTTTACAATTAGAAAGTCAATTAGGCGGCGATTTTTCGGAATTCAAAGAAGTGACATTGGGCAGTCCATCCACTCATACATTATTGTCCTATTTTGATATTGAATTAAATATTATTACATTACTTGAAGGTGAAAGAAAAGTAGATAGACCAATTCATAAACCAGAATTTTATAAATCTTTGACAAGAAAAAACATTGAAAACGCCATTCAAATAATAGAAAAGATATTAAGTGAATACCTCTAATATGCATCTTGATTTTTTTTACCATGAACGAAATCTCAACGGTAAAATAGAAAAGAATTATAAAGGCAAAGCGGATTATTTTAAACAGCTAAAATTAGGCTCATATGACAAATATAAACAAAAACAATTATCTACAAATGGAATAAATAAAAAATCAATATCGCATAAAACAAAACTTCTGTTTAATTATTATAAATCAATCGATCTGTTTTTAGCTAAATATAATTGGATTACAGTACAGTCAAAACTTAGGTCAACCATATTAGAAGAGTTTTGTGGCTTTTTGTTTAAAGATTTACCCATGATTAAAAAATTAGATTTGGGCTTTTATAATAAAAATATATTTGCTGGCATTGCTATAGATAATTTTGGCAACGTTAAACCAAAGACAAAAAATGTTGATTTTTGTATAGGCAAGGAAATAATTGCCAGTTTTGGAGATCAGAATTATAAGATAATTGTCCCTGTAATTGCTATTGAATGTAAAACATGGCTCGATAAGACAATGTTCAACGAAGCGCAATTTACTGCGCAGAAGCTAAAACAGGGTACTCCTAACGTAAAGGTGTATATACTGTCAGGATACTCTGGCATAAAAAAGACCGAAATCCCCAACAAGGGGCAAACTCCAATTGATCAGATATTTCTTATAGGCGATACTAGACGTAGAATAGCTAATGATGCTGTATGGCAATTCTTTAAAGAAGTCAGTAATGATTTGAAACAAATTACTGAAATTATTACAATAAAAGATATTGGTAAAATTTTACCGGAATAATGTCTTCTGATGGACTGTCTCTTTTAACCTTTCTTCTGCCTTTTTACAATATTCTTCTGATATATCAATTCCTACGAATCTTCTATTTAATTCCTTTGCTACTTTCGTAGTTGATCCGACACCATTAAACGGGTCTAATATTACATCTTCTTCAAAACTAAATAATTTTAAGACGCGTTTGACAAGACCTTCTGGGAACATTGCAGGATGGCCCCACTCTTTCATTTTTCGTTCTGGGGCAATATCCCATTTCGCATAAACCCATTTTTTAAATTCATCACCTGTTATATCTGCTTTCTTAATATCACCACTATGCTTTAAATTACCCTTGCAGAAAATTTCAAGAAATTCCCAAGTGTATTTTAAATAGGGATTACTCGGACTCTTCCAACTACCCCATGCTGTGTATTTACAGCTGTAGTTATGTTTCTCCCACAAAATCTCACCTTTCCAAATTAATTTGTTTTTTATAAAGAAATCTGAAACAATATGATGAATCGGTATGTAATCTGAAAATAACGGTTGAATATTAACGATAATCCTACCACCATATTTTAATACCCGTATACATTCTTTGAAAACTGTAAATAATTCGTCAAAATACGCTTGCCAGTTCACTTCATCTTTATGGTTTTCGTAATCTAGGCCAAAATTATATGGAGGAGAAGTGAATATTAGATCTATGCAATTATCAGGTAGTTTTTTTAGAATTTTTTCGCTACTACCACATATGATTTTATTACTGAATTTACTTAGCAATTCCTTATTTTCCTTACTGAAATTATGATCTATCGCATAATAGTAAATTCCTCTTTCGCGTTCCTTTTCTTTTCTATTTTTTACTTTTCTTTCTTTATTATATCCTACATATAACCTTTTTCTACCCTTCAAGCCATAGCTTTTAATTTCCTCAATATTGCTAATTAGTTTAGAGAATATATTTTTAGCCATATTCAATTTATTTTCTTTTGCCAATGATCTTATCATGTTTTTAAAATCACGTATATCAATTTCTCTTAGATGAAAAATGCACTTTGAGTTGCTTGTTTTGAAAAAGAAATCACTTTTAGGGAATATTCTTTCCAATTCCATTATAACTTTCATTTCTTGATTAGATAATGCTTTATCTGAAATTATTTCAATTGATTTATAATTATTGTTCATATTGATTGATTCCATATTATTATATAAGAAAAAACGATTACTGTCAAGAGAAATTTACACACGATATTATACACTACCGTCTGGTTTTCTTTCTTGACAAATTCCAAATCCTGGAGTATTATGATGACCGTGGTCATTGCAAACCCGAGTTTGTAGAACATAAGCTGAAACTTTTGGTTCTTTTTCTACGTATTATTACATATGAAGGCAAGGTTAATCGTTAATGGGTGGGGTTATTTCAAAGCCGCATAACAATGCCATCCCACAATAGAGGCAGCGATGCCATATACCGATTTACCAAAAACGAGAGTATTTAAATTAGAAAGGAGGTCTAATGTATTTTTTTCTATTGTTAGTGTTAATCCAGGGCAGTGATAATGCAATTGAGGTTAGGTATGTTGAAACCGGACCTAAGATCGACGGCATAATAGAAGAAGTCTGGCAAGAGGCTGACTCAGCATATGATTTTGTACAAAATTGGCCATATGAAGACCGGGAACCGACTGAGAAAACTATTGTCTATGTATTACAGGATAAGGAAAACCTGTATTTTGCCTTTAAGTGCCTTGCTGAACATAACAAGCCAGTAAAAAGTTTTACCCGGGATGAAGATTATGTGAGGATCGGGATTGATCCATTCGCCAGCAAGACAACGGCTTACTATTTCCGGGTTTTTGCCAGTGGCATTAAGCACGATGGTTGGGTCCTGGACGATGGTCGCTCTTATGACGATTCTTGGGAAGGCGTATGGTCCAGAGGAGTTAAAGTTTATGATGATTACTTTGTCGTAGAAGTGAAAATACCTTTCAAGTCAATCCGTTATAAAAAAGGTCTTGATGCTTGGGGCATACAGTTTGAGCGTCATTGCGCGGCAAATAATGAGAACGACTACTGGACCAGGGTATTGCAGGTAGAAGGAGATATGGTCTCTAAGTGGTGTCCCTTGACCGGCGTAAACCCTCAAGCAACGGGCTATTATTTTGAACTCTACCCAGAGACTTATTTTAGATATGACAAAAACTGGTATGCTGAACAAGAAAGTACTGAGTATAAACCAAGTATAAGTATGAACGTGAAATGGGATATTACTTCGCAGACAACCCTTAATGCTACTGCATATCCAGATTTTGCCCAGATCGAGTCGGATCCGTTTTCCTTGAATTTGGGGCGCTATCCAACGTATCTTGAGGAGCGGAGACCCTTTTTTCTTGAAGGCAAAGATATATTCCGTATGTCTGATTTTGGCAGTGGCAAAGGTTTTTTCAGCCCGCTTGATATATTCTATTCCCGCAGAATCGGCAAGTCCATGAATGGCGATGCCGTGCCTATTATCGCAGGGTTGAAGCTCACTAATAAATCAGAGGACTGGAATATCGGTCTGCTTGGTGCATATACGAACGAGTATGAAAAGGACGACAGTATACTTGAGCCGTATACAGGCTATGGAGTCTTGAGAGTGAAACGCGGCGTGATGGATAATTCAGATATCGGGATATTGTTCAGCGGTACGATGAATAAGAAAGACGACTATAATTATGCGATTGGTCTTGATGGCGTACATCGTAAAGGCTTAAACCAATTCATTGCCCAGGGTGCATTCAGTGATAAGAATGGGAAAATGGGTTGGGCATTTAAATCAGGTTTTTTCGGGCTTATCGGCAATTTCTTGACGATCGCTTCTGGAGAAATTGTGCATGACTCATTTGATGTCAGTGATATCGGATTTGTGCCCTGGGCAGGTCAGAAGAAGCTGCTCCTTATTAGTGGTCCTTTTAAGCAATATGCAGAAGGCTTTGTCAGTAACATATTTGCTGCACCCGGGGTTATTGTGACCCAAGAGCCTGGCGAAGAACGCATTTCGACGGTTGGTTTAATAGAGATCAACCCCAATACACGCAATGGCTGGGGATGTGACCTTTCATTCTATCTTGGTCCGTATTATGAAGCCGACACAAATTATCTCTATAAAAATGTCAATCTATCTGCCTGGGGAAGACTTCTTGGTCAACACATAAATTTTGGGTGCACTTATTCATACACATATAATTACTGGCGTGGCTTTTTGGCTTACCAGGGGTCAAACTGGTTGTCATATAACTACTCTATAATGTCGCAAATGAGTATTGGTTTGTCTTCTAACTTGTGGATTGAGTGGGACACACTCAATGCAGTAATCGGAATGACCCCGCGCTTCAGACCTAATGTTTCATTCAAGTTCAATGCTGATATGCAAGTGAGTGCTTTCAGCGAATTTGTGCTGCAGATACCTCATGCAGATATTGGGGAAACAAAGTTTTCTTCAGCAAGAACGGGTATGCTCTTCTCGTGGAATTTCTTGCCAAAATCGTGGCTATATATTGCACTCAATGACTTTCGTAAACAAGATGAGGTGGGTGATGTACAGCCATTGTACCAGGTCGGAGCAGTTAAGGTAAAGTACTTGTTCTATTTCTAAAAGACATACACCTATTCAAAAATGGGTTAAAACTAAACGATTACGTACCTGCTTCCAATATGTTCGGTTTTGCATACTACGCACAAAATTAGTGCAAATCCCAGAATCAAGGAGTAAAAATACTTCTAAGTCATTAGCTGTCATCTTGACATCGAACTTCAGGTATTTATAATACCATCTTAAAAGGGATACGATTATAAACAATAATACCCCAAAGAACAAAATAAGCCAAACCAAAAACAAAGCCCGTCTAATCGAGGGCTCGGTGAACAAAATACTCATCAAACTGACTATCCCCATGACATTTGGTATTATGGGTATGGTCGCGTTCAACCTTGTTGACACTTACTTTGTGGGTAGACTGGGCACTAAAGAACTTGCTGCATTGAGTTTTACATTTCCAATTGTGCTTTTGATAAACAGTCTGGCAATGGGGCTTGGCATGGGTGCATCAGCTGTTATTTCGCGGGCTATTGGTGAGGGTGATCAGCATAAGGTTCAGCGTTTAACCACTGACAGCCTTGTACTGGCACTTCTTTTCGTAGCGTTTTTTGTGGTCATTGGTTTGCTTACAATCGATCCAACTTTTCGTCTCCTTGGTGCTTCACCCGAAATACTCGTTCTCGTAAAACAATATATGAGCATATGGTATATCGGCAGTATTTTTGTTGTCGTACCGATCGTCGGTAATAACGCAATCAGAGCAACCGGTGATACAAAAACCCCAAGTGCAATTATGCTTATAGCGGTAACCCTTAATTTCATCATGGATCCATTATTGATTTTTGGCATTGGACCATTCCCAAGATTAGGTCTTGCTGGTGCTGCGATAACAACAGTTATTGCGCGTGCCGTCACTTTTGTCGTGGCGCTTTATGTCCTTTATTTTCGTGATAAAATGCTGACTCTCGCATTTCCTAAATTAAAAGTGGTCTATGATTCATGGAAGCGTATCCTTTATATCGGCATACCGACTGCCCTGACAAGGATAGTAGTACCTCTGGGTATCGGTGTGATTACGAGAATTATTTCTTCCTATGGCAGTGAAGCAGTTGCCGGTTATGGTGTTGCTATCCGCATTCAGTTTTTCTCGATGACTGTAATAAGGGCATTGGCATCAGTGATTGGTCCTTTTGTCGGGCAGAACTGGGGTGCTCGTAAGTATGAGCGGATAGATCAGGGTATAGCAAAATCCAGGAACTTCTCGTTGATTTGGGGACTCGGTGTGTGTGCGGTTCTTGCCGTAGTAGCCCGTCCTATTGCATCAATATTCAATGATAATGCTATGGTTGTTTCAACAACTATGCTTTTTCTTAGAATCGTCCCGCTCAGCTATGGTTTTTTCGGTATCACAATCCTTTCATTCTCAGTCTTGAACGTACTGAACAAACCGCTCCATGCAGCTTTATTGAGTATTATGCAGATGATATTGTTTATTACGCTGGCTTTGCTCGGTTCGTATCTATTAGGTATCACCGGCGTGTTTGTGGCAAGTGCGGCAGCCTATTGTATAGCAGGTATAGGTTCTTATTTTGTATTGAGAATCGTAGTGAATGCTATAAAAAAATCAGGTGAAACCACCTAGATTTCACAAATTTTTCACAATTCTTTAATATTATTATACGGTGCAAGCCACACTTAAAGCCGTGGGTCTTGGATGAGGATCCTGTTATATAGGCCCACGGCGATTTAATCTTCAAAGGTTTTTGGAAAACGCAGCTATTGACCTTAGGCAAATCATAATTACAATATTGCGGTAGAAAAAAGGAGGAAAGATGAACAAGTCACGCATCTTGACTATATTGATTTTGGTTTCTTTATCTTTTATGTATGCGTCAGTTGAACTCAATACCGCCCGGATTTGCTATTATAATGAACAGAATTATGAACGTGCAAAAGCGGCATGCTTGAAAGGTATTGAAAAAGGCGAAATCAATTTCGAGCTCTATACCATCTTTGGTGGATGTGAAATTGGACTTGGCGATTGGGAAGCTGCGGCAAAAGCGCTGGTTAAAGCATTTAGCATTGATTCATTAAAAACGCACGAGTGGATGCGCAAAAGGGGTGGCGAGACATACTATTATCAAGCGTTTTATTTTTCAGCACGGAAACTTTTTAATGACAAAAAGTTCGATGAAGCACTAATATATATTGATTATGCTGAGATGCTTGACCCCAAGGATACCGCGCCACTGATTATCAAAGGGGTCATTTTGTGTAAGCAGGGGGAAATGACAGAAGCTAACAAAGCATATCGGAAAGCGCTTGACTTAGATCCGGAAAACCCGGATGTTAATTATCTGATTGGTAAGGCATTATTTGAAGCAAAGGAATTTGAACCCAGTATTAATTATTTTAAAGATGCTGCGAAATTCTACAATACATCTTTTAAGCGTAGTTCATTAATTCTTTTCAGTAACGTAGCAGAACCCAGCAAAGCACTCCAGCACCGCGTAAACAGATTATGGATTCATCAAGAGTGGAGTGAACTTGATCAGCTTATAAAAGACACGCTGGGCTTGGAAGGCGGACTGGATGCGCATCAGATAAATGTCGAGAAGTGCTACAAGGCGACTGATGATTTAGCACGCAGCAATTATTTCACTGGTATGTCTTATTATTATTTGAAAAACGATAGTATGGCATTGTTTTATCTGGTAAAAACGCTTGACTTAAAACCAGATGATTTAGACGCCTTGTATTTTACTGGTGAAATCCTCGTTAGAAAAAAGGATTATAAAACGGCTGCCGAATACTTTGAAAGAGCTACGCAGATAAAAGATGATGATCTATATGCGTGGTTTTATCTCGGTGTTTGTTATATGAGGCTCAAGAAATACGAGCAAGCAATTTATGCTTTTGAGAACAAAGTTCTTCATATTGACCCAGCCTATGTTAGTGCCATGCAGAACCTTGCATTTATCTACCGGGAGCTTGGTGATAATCAAAAGTCGTTCGATTATCTAGAAAGAGTTAAGCAAATCAACGAATAAATCCATTGAAGTTTCACAAGCTTGACACAAATGTAAATCTTTTGTATAGTGTTTCCATGAAAGAAAATATTATTAGACTACTAATATGTATAGTACTTTTATTGTGTTCTCGTATATCTGCTGAAGAAGCTTGGGGTGCACAGTATCCTGCACCTTCGCCAGACGCAAAGAAGATTTCTTTTTCCTATTATGGCGACATCTGGATTGTCGCGGTCTCAGGCGGTAAAGCTGAAAGACTAACTGTTAGTTTAGGGTATGAGGGTCGATCTTCCTGGTCTCCTGATAACGAGTGGCTTGCTTTTCAAACAGACCAATGGGGTAGCGACGATATATGCATTATTGCGGCTGACGGCAGTAGCCCAGCCAAGCGAATGACCTATTATTCCACATACGACGTGCTTTATGGTTGGACACCAGACAGTAAGAATGTTGTTTTCACGAGCCAGAGACATTCTTTGCGGCCTATCTTGTATAAGGTATCAATACATGGTGGTTTGCCTGAGATGATTACTTCTTTTAGTGCTTACCATGTATTTTTTGCACCCCAAGGTGACAGGTTCTTTTATACGAGGGGCGGTTCAGCTTGGTGGCGGAGACATTATAAGGGTGGTGCTAACCCTGACATCTGGGTTAGGATTCTTTCTGATAAAACCTCCTTAAGACTAACTGATTATCCAGGCAAAGATGCTTATCCCATGTATTCAGCAGTTGACCAAAAACTGTATTTTCTCAGCGACCGTGGAGAAATGAGTGTCAGTAATATATGGAGAATGGACCTGGAGACTGAAGCATTTGAGCAAATGACATTTGAAAAAGAAGATATTCATTTTCCTACGATGTCATTTGACGGCACCTTGATTGCATATGAGTGCTCAGGATATTTGTACACGTATGATGTAGTCAAAACAGAGCGGAGAAAATTGGTTATCTTCGTGAATGAAGATTACAAGGAGAGCCCTTTTGCATTTAAGAACTTTACCAGTGATGCTTCAGAATTTTCCTTATCACCTAATGAGGATGAATTGGCGTTTATTGTGCATGGTGATATCTTTGTTATGCAATTGGAAGATGGAAAGTCTGGAAAGATTACCCGGGTGACTGAAACACCTTTTATTGAAAAATATGTATCATGGCATCCGACCGAGGAAAAGTTGGTTTATTCATCTATGGCTGATGGAGATATGGATATTTATACGATCGAACCAAAGAATGAAGAGAAATTATATGATGATTTCTTCTTTACGACGATCAAACTTATGGAGACAAAGGAAACTGAGGTAAAGCCAGTATTTTCACCGGACCGAGAAAAAATCGCCTATTTCAAAAATAGAAGAGAACTTTTTGTGATGAACAAACATGGTCAAAAAAGTATCAAGGTTTGCTCGAAAAATGATGTGCTGTGGATTGATTGGTCACCAGACAGTAAATGGCTCACATTTAGCCGGACTGTCCTGGGTTGGCGCGAAGACATCTTTGTTGTATTGACTGATGGCAGCAAAGAACCCATAAATATCTCTAACCATCCTAATGATGATTACAAACCCATGTGGAGTTCTGACGGCAGACGAATCGCTTTTGCATCACGCGATGCCATAGGTAACCTCTGGATGAAATACGTTTTTCTCCACAAAGAAGATGAGGATAAGACAGAGGATGAGTTAGAAGAAGCAGCATCTGATTCAACAGACAAGGATGCAGTTGTAAAGATTGATTTCGAAGATATTGAGGACCGTATTCATGATGTAACCAGGGTTCTTGGTTGGTATAATATCGTTGCACAATCACCTGATGGAAAGCAATTCGCCATTTACTCAAATAACCAGAATAGTAATGATATCTGGACCGTTGACTGGCTTGGTAAAGAGCTCAAACAAATAACCAAAAGCAATGTAAGACCCAGGCAGTTTACTGTTTCAAAGGACAAAAAGGATATTTACTATCTCTCTGGAACCGGTGGTATTTTTAGCGCAAGTATTGCATCAGCTCAGTCTAAACCGCTCAGCTTCAAGGTACAGATCGGTATAAATATACAAGAAGAGCGAGAGCAGGTTTTTAAAGAAGCCTGGTGGGCATTAAAAGATGGTTTTTATGATAGTGATTTTCACGGCATTGATTGGGATGCCATGTATTATAAGTACAAGGACTTAGCCCTGCACATGCGTACGACACGTGACTTTCATGATGTTATTTCGATGATGATCGGTGAACTGAACGCGTCTCATCTGGGTATATGGGAAGGCGATGGTGGCGGCGAAACTACTGGCGCACTCGGTATTGTCTATGACAGTGGATATAAGGGAAAGGGTGTTAAGGTAAAAGATATTATCCCTGATGCACCGGTAAGTGCGATTGATGTTGATGTCAGACCAGGTGATATAATTACTTATATTAACGGAAAGAAAATAGAAAAGGGTGAAGATTTTTATGCATTGCTTCGGAATAAGAATAATAAAGAAATAATGCTGACAATTATCCATCATGATAAAGAAAAGAATGTCAAGGTGACCACTAAGACACCGTGGTCAATAATCCGTCTAGTCAGGGGCAACTGGGTAAAGTTGAACAAGGACGATGTCCATGAGCAGAGCAATAATAGACTTGGTTATCTTCATATCGTTTCGATGAGCGGCGAAAACCTGAAGAAATTCGAAAAGGATTTGTACAAAGAAATGGACAAACAAGGTCTTGTTATCGATATCAGATATAATGGTGGTGGTAATATCCACGAACAGATAATTGAAATTTTACGCCGAACATCATACATGTACTCTAAAGAACGCGGTGGTGATAAGGAATACGCTTCGCTGTTTCGTTGGGATAAACCGACTGTCGTTTTAATAAATGAATTTTGTTATAGTGATGCTGAAATTTTCCCGGCTGCATTCAAAGAATTGAAATTGGGTACTTTGGTTGGTGTTCCAACCTTTGGTGCAGTCATCGGCACAAATGATATCAGGTTGCTCGATGGTTCAGTATTTCGCATCCCTGGGACTGGTTGGTTCTTGCTTACTGGCGAGAACCTTGAAAATATGCCGGTTGAGCCGGATGTCTATGTTGAAAACAGACCAGAGGAAGATGGCTCGAGCAATGACACACAGCTCACTCAAGCAATACAAGTATTGCTTGAACAAATAGGAGGTAAATAATCATGCCGTTAATTGTGGTTGAAGGACCACCCATTAAAGAAATTGAGCGCAAAAGACAATTGGTCAAAGAATTGACCGACATTGCCGTTAAGATATATGGGATTCCGCATATCACGGTGATCATCCGGGAGAATAAGCCGGAAAATGTCGGCGCTAACGGTGAATTGATAATCGATAAACACAAGAAATAAACCTGGTAGGGTTAAATGGGGTCAAATCTCTACATTCTACATAGATATTGACATGGAGAGGAAATTGAGGCAAAGGTGATGAATGCATGTAGCATGTCGAGATTTGACCCCATGTACCGCAGTCGTTTTTTTGGATATAATGATTCTTATATGGAGGTAGATTATGAAAAAATCAGTGCTTTTATTTGTCTTTATCAGTTGTATTATCCCCAAGCTGATAATTGCAGTACCTGGTGATATAATTGAGTCAATCACTGCACCAGGTACATGCCCAACTGGTCTTGCCTGGGATGGTGATGGCCTGTGGGTGGCGGATAGAAAAACAGACACTCTTTATAAAATAGATCCAATAAATGGTAACGTGGAAGAATCAATCCCATCACCTGGTTTCTGGCCCATGGGCTTGACATGGGACGGAGAATTTCTATGGAATGTAGATCTCGAAGAAGAGGCAATATATAAAATCGACCCTAAATCCAAACAGATCATTCTTTCTATTTCCACGCCTTGTCCTAGTCCCCGAGGTCTTGCCTGGGATAGAACCAGTCTCTGGGTATGTGATGACCGGTTAGATATGATCTATAATATCAGTACTGAAGATGGTACAATCATATCGTCCTTTGCCTCACCATCATCAAACCCAACTGGC
>JAUVZL010000055.1 GCA_030602565.1 Candidatus Stahliibacteriota bacterium | reverse complement strand
TTACCTGGTTGTATAACTCAAGGTGATACATGGGAAGAGGCAGTTGCAAATGCCCAGGAGGCAATCCTCGGGTATATAGAAACTTTGAAAGAACTTGGTAAGCCAATTCCTCTTGAAATACCGGTTAAGCTTGCAAAAGCTGTTTTGTGACTAAACCACCCAGGATAACTGGTAAAAAGCGGTAAAAGCATTAACAAAAGCAGGTTTCAAACATATCCGTACTCGCGGAAGTCATTTTTTTCTTTATCATCGAATAAAAGATATTCTCGTTACAGTACCAGTACATACAGGTAAAATACTGGCCCCGAAGACTCTTAAATCAATTCTAAATCAAGCAAAACTAACATTAAAAGAGTTTCAAAAATATCTATAGTACAACCATACTGAATTTTAACACTTCCTTTCATCATTTGCGAAGCAGCCGTTTCTCTCTTTCATCGTTTCACCCTCGCTCCGTTTCATCGAAGATTTGTCAAGTGCCTGTCCTGAGCGTAGTCGAAGGGGTTTGACCCCATATGTTCTGTTATTTTTCTCCAGCGCAGCGTGTCTTCAACCGCAGGTGTATCTTCAGAATATCATGTCTTCAGCGTAGCGTGTTTTCTCGCTTTAGTGGGTTTAATTGACAAGCCCTTGAAAATGAATACACTTTTCTGACCATGAGAAAACCCCAGCATGAAGAAATCCAAAAAGAGCGCCGTTTGGTCACAATACTATTTGCTGACCTTTCCGGATTTACGGCTCTTTCGGAAAACCTTGACCCTGAGGAACTGAGCGATTCGCTCAATATTTGTTTTGAGATTTTGAACCGCATCATTACGCGCCATGACGGAACCATCCACAAATATGAAGGAGATTCTGTGCTTGCAATATTTGGATTACCTCATGCACATGAAGATGATCCTGAGCGAGCGGTCAAGGCTGCGCTGCAAATGATGGATCGTGTCCCTGAGATTAATAAAGCATTGAGTACAAAACTGAACACCGCATGTGAGCTTGGACTCCATATGGGCATAAATATTGGAACCGTATTTGCCGGCACGATCGGCTCAAAAGAGAAAAAAGAATATACGATCATTGGTGAAGCAGTGAACATGGCATCACGCCTCATGGATGCTGCGGATAATGGCGAAATACTCGTATCTGGGCGTGCTTTTCGCCAGACCCGGTATCTATTTGAATACAAGCCCCTGAAGCCGATTCAGGTTAAAGGTATCAGCAAGCCAGTCCATGTATTCAAACCTCTCAAGATCAAGGATAAACCCGATCCCAAGCGCGGTATCGAGGGTTTCCAATCGGTTATGGTAGGTCGCGACAAAGAATTTGCCCTGCTCTGCAAAAGAGTACATGACTTATATAAAAAGAAAAAAGGCGCGGTTGTTTTTGTGTTGGGTGCAGCAGGTATCGGCAAATCACGCCTTTATGATGAATTGAAAAAGCACATTATTGCGGAAAAAATGGCGATGAATATTATTGAAGGACGTTGTCTCTCATACGGTGAAATGATAACCTATTTCCCCTTGCTCGAGGTTTTAAAAGAACTCTTCTGCATATCTGACCCAGATCCCGTGGACACGATCAAGCAGAAAATACTCAGCACGTGCCAGGAACTGCTGCCTGAAAAAAATAAGGAAGTTGCACCGTATATCCTTTATTTGTTCTCAATACCTTTACCTCAGGAGTTTAAGGAAAAAGTGAAGCATCTTGATGCTGAGGGTCTGAACCTACAGATATCCGTAGCTTTAAAAGATCTGTTAAAGGCAGCTGCAAAAAAGAGTCCGTTGCTTATGGTGATCGAGGATTATCATTGGATCGATTCAGCTTCGCTTGATCTCCTTAAATTTATTTTTGACACTTCAGATGACAGCCCGCTGTTGCTTTTATGTCTTTCTCGGATTGAAAAGGAAAGTGAAGCACACAATGTCAAAAAGTTTTTCAAAGAAAATCTGGGTGACAGCTTTGCTGAAATTGAGCTGCGTATGCTCAGTAATGAAGCAAGTCAGCAGCTCACAGAAAATCTATTAAAGCTTTCCGGGCTTACCCCGAGTGTGCAAAAGCAAATGCTCGCCAAGGCAGAAGGTAATCCTCTTTTTCTTGAGGAGATAATTCGCTCTCTTATTGACGAGGGTTTTTTGGTCTATGAATCAGGCAAGTGGAAAGCCAGTGAAGATCTTACGATTGCCGGGATCCCGGATTCGATCCAGGAGATCATCGCTACCCGGCTCGACCACCTTGAACCTGATCTCAAAGTTGTGCTCCAGAAAGCAGCGGTCATCGGACGGAGTTTCCTCGTGCCTTTGCTCGAGCGCTTGACTAAAATCGACAGCTTAATGATGAGTGTCCATTTGGCAACCCTTGAAGAGCTGGATTACATCCGTTTATTAGCAAAAGAACCGGAGCTGGACTACATTTTTAAACACCCCATGGTGCAGGAGGTTGCTTATAACAGCTTGCCCAAGAAAACCCGCCGGCAATTGCACGGTCAGGTTGCAAAACTCGTTGAGGAACTATTGTCCGAGAGGATAGATGAATTCACCGAACTCCTTGCCCATCATTATACAAATAGTGATGATCAGAAGAAGGCGATTGAATGGTTGGAAAAAGCGGGTTTTCATGCTAAAGAGCGGTATGCCAATGAAGAAGCGATCAAATATTTTGAAAAGGTTGTTTCAGTCATCGATGAACTAAGTAAGGCAACTGGTCAACACAAATGGATACAGCTGAAGGCGTATGAAGCATTGGGAGATGTCAATGCGATACGCGGTGCCTATGATAAGGCAATTGATGCATATCGATCATTGATCAAAGGAAGCGATGATATCGTCGTGCGCGCCAGGGCACAGCGCAAGTCGGCTAGAGCCCACTGGCATCAGAGCAACTTCGCTGATGCCCTGAAGACACTTGATAAGGCAATAAAAACCTTGTCTGGTGATTCCGTTGATGTTCTCATTGAACAGGCCGAGATATATCTGCTCCGGGGCGCAGTTCATGAAGTTCAAGGGTCCATCCCTGATGCACAGCAAGCCATTGAAGAAGCTTTGAGTATCGTCGAAAAAGTCGCTATGAATGATCCGGTGAAAAAGATCAGGGCTAATGCGTATATCAGCCTTGGTGGTATCTTTCGTAACCATGGCAATTATGACAAAGCCATAGAGATGTATGAGCACAGCAAGGCTCTGCTTGAAGAACTGAATGACAAGCAGGTCATTGGGAATGTTACTTATCTGTTGGGCATCGTATACCACATGAAAGGTGATTTTAAAAAAGCGATCGATCTAAATGAACAGAGTTTGGCGATTTTGGAACAGATCGGTGACAAAAAGAATATCGGTCACACGTGCAATAATCTTGGTATCATGTATTCATATTTGGACGAGCGGCAGAAGTCACTGGATTTTCATCGAAAGGCATTACGGATTAGTTTGGAGGTCGGGGACAAACGCGGCGAAGGCATGGCATACAGTAACCTGGCGATATCCTACCTCGATGCGGATGAATACGAAAAGGCACACGAGCATTTTCACAAATACCTTAAGATCGCTGAGCATATCGGCGATAAAATGGGCATCAGCGCTGCTTTTGGTAATCTCGCGATCCTTTATTTACGGACTAAGGAATATGATAAGGCCGAACAGCACCTGCTGCGCGCGGAAAAGATCATCAAGGAATTAGGTAATAAACAGCTGTTGGCGACCGCATATACATATCTTGCCGAGATCAAACGCCTGAAACATGATCCACCTGAGCAAGCACTTGATTACCTGAATCAAGCATGGGCACTGGTTCATGAAATAGGCAATAAAGCGGGACAGGCCGACTGCGCTTTTAATTATGCAAAAATTTACGCGACGACAGGTGATCTGAAAGAATCCGAGGAGTATATGGAACAAGCCTCCGAATTATTTACTGAACTCGGTCGGACCGGAGTACTGCAGGATGCATACAATGACTATGCAAAAATCTTAAAAGACATCGGCGAAACCAAACTCGCCGCAGTATACAATAAAAAAGCCAAAGCACTCGATAAAAAAACCAAATAGAAAACAGTTATTTAATCATTAAATAAAATATTTTTCGTACAAGAACACGAGCACCAGGTGTTCACCTGTTCACCAATAAAATCGTTAAAATCCAATAGAAACAACTGGGACTGGTGCAATGCGGTTGCCAGTTTTGTCATTGCGAGGCGATGAAATCGCCGCGGCAAACTCGGTTTTACGAACGGCACACTGCGCCATACGCATTACACCCTACCCTCTATCCCTTATGTCCAATGTCGAGCCTACAGTCCTGAGGAATCGAAGGGATTTGACCCCACTGCCGCGTGTCCTGTTTACCGTCTACTGCTTACTGTCTTTTCTCTTACTCAATAATTCCGAACCTTGCTCCTGCAGATATACGAAATGATACATCAGTGTCGCCGTTACCTGTAATGATAACTGCGGGTTCAGCAAAAAGACATGTTCTTGGATTTAAAGGATAATTCAAACCTAACCCACCGCTGATTGAATATCGTGTTTGTGTACCAGCTCCTGTATCGTGAGTTTTCAAGCCAACGCCTGCAAGTGCATACAATTGCATACTCTGTAATGGAATATACACGAACGCGTCAATTGAACCATCACGATTAAAGCAAAATGTCGTGGGATCGAAAGTGATTTCAGTGAGATTGATCCTAAAACCAACTTTTTCCAATGGATTAACCACAGCCTCAACACCAAGGCCGAAATCAACTCCACCATTGATGTAAAGTGTTCCTTTTGGTCCGAGCTCGATCAATGGCCTTTTTGCCGCGTCTGCAAACAAAGGTGATATAATAAACAACATCACAAGGATTTTCATGACTTTCTTCATTCTTCCTCCTTTTTTTGTTATACAACATAACATCATCTATGTCAAGAAGGTTTAGTTTGTGTCGGCGTTATTTAGTTCTTTCTGCTTACGGCTTACGGTCTACCGTCTACTATCTTTTCTTTACCTTCAGCGAAGCATGTCTTCAACTAAGTGTGGCTTCAGCCGAAGACGTATCTTCAGCAACGCATATTCCGTTGCGTGTTTTCAGCGTTTTTCACTAATGCATGTCAACGTACGGATCTTCGCCAAATTTCCACCAGCTGAACGTCCCGATTATTACGCTGGGCATTGAGTAACCCGCAGCTTGGTTCTGCTCATCAATGATAAGTTCACTTATTGGATAAACGAAAGTTTCGCTTGGTGAAATCGTTACTTTTTTACCTTCACCGCCTTCAATTGCAAAATCACTTGCACATGATGCATAACCTTCGACAATCTCGCCTGCGACAATAATTGATCTTTCAGTTACGTCTAAAATAAGGGCATTTGCCGCAATCGACCATGTACCTGACATACTGGTCAGCCGTTTTCCCCAATCCATTTGGTTGTAATTGATTCTGAATGTGTGATCAGGGAAGAAGTAAATCAAATCACCATAACCCGCTGCTACCATAGGGCTTGCGTGCCAGATCCCTACTAAATCTTCATCTTTAAAATTAATTTCTTCATCTTTTTTGTGTGCTGATTCAAACTTTTTTATTTTTGAAATATTGAAAGTGTCAATCCAAGTAAGATAATCTGTAACATCATCGCTCAATGGTTCATACCAATCAAACTTGCTGAACCACGTTCTCAAATCCTCAGATTTGAAAATATACGCATGTTGGGCAAAAGTCATATTTCTCAAGAGTCTTAATTCATCTGCGGTCAGGATTGCCAGGTTATCATCACTGAAAATGTTCTTGAGTTGTTCGAGCGAGCCTTCATATATGGCTTTGATCGCTCTGTCATTATTTAGTGCCTCATAAGATTGTTTATCAAACTCCTCAATCTCCTCTTGGGTGAAGGAGAAGAGGAAGAGAGGGAGGAGTGTGAATAGATGCATTCTTTTCATAAGAGTATTATCGGTAGATAATGCAATGTGTCAACCCATTCGAGTTTTCAAATCACTGTAATCTGTTGTTATATCACTGCAATCGAAAGCGAAGCTTATCACCACCTGTCCTCGTAGCGACAGCGTACGGGGTTTCATCGAAAAGGTTTGACCCCAGCGCCCTATTTTTTCTTGCTCTGTTTGTGCCGGTACATTGACTGGTCAGCAGTCGATAACAATTCATAGATAGTCTGAGGATTGTTAGGGTCATAGTACGCCCAGCCAATGCTCAGCTCAAGGATAAGCGGCAGTTTTGTTTTTTTATTGAATGAAGCAAGGCTTTTTTGCAGCCGAATATAAAGATCTTGAGCGCGGGTTGCGCCGGCTTCTGATGTCAATACGACAAATTCATCACCACCGATCCGGGCGATTATATCAGATCTGCGAAACGTGGTTTTAAGAATATTCGTTGTTTCGACCAGCGCCCGGTCACCGATCGAATGACCGAATTCATCATTGATTTCTTTTAAATTATCGAGATCCGTAAATAGCAGGATAACGTCTTTTTTCTTGCGACCGGCGATTTTCAATTGATGCTCGGCCAGGGTCATGAACCCACGTCGGTTATATAATCCAGTAAGATCGTCAACCAGGGATAGGGCACGCAGCTGTTCTTCCTTATGCTTGCGTTCAGTGATATCTTCGAGCACACCATCTATCCATTTCACCTGACCTTTATCATTGAACTGAGCTCGAGCATAGACTGATACCCATATCGATTTTCCGTCTTTTTTCTGCATCAGAATTTCACGGTTCCTGACGAATTTTTTCCGCTTTAATTCTTTTATGAACTTTTTTCGTTCTTTACGATCATGATACAAGTCCAGGACTTTGGTTTCCAGTAATTCCTTCAAAGACTTACAGCCGAACATCTTGACCATAGCGGGATTTACCTGGACAAAATGACCTTCTGGATCCCCAGTCGTGCGATAGACACCTACATTTACATTCTCAACGATCGTCCTGAATCTTGTATCAATTTCACGCAATGCCATTTCTGCGGTTTTATGCTCGGTTATGTCCTGGGTCAGGATTACTATTTGCTCAACCTTTTTATGTTTATCCTGGATCGCATAGTAATATTGTGATATCCACATCGTTGCACCGGTCTTCTGGTTCTCTACCTTGAGCTCAGGCAGGAATAATTCACCGCCGTGTTGAAAGACACGTTTGAACTGCGAAATCTTATTTTTTAGGTAAGGATATCTCTTTTTCAGGGACCAGTGCTTGCTTTTTTTCTCGTTTGCCTTGATTTGTCGGGTTGTAAGCCCCCACATTTTTTTCCACGATTTGTTGACAAAAAGCAAATCTCCTGCGTGGCTTCGAACTGAGATGCCGATCGGTGAATGATCGAATACGGCGCGATTCAGCACTTTGCTGTGCCACAGCGCATCTTTGAGTTGAGCATTTGAGGTTTCAAGTGCGCCAATTCGTCGGTCTAATCTGCTGCTCGTTTTTTTATTCTGCGATTTCGCACGGGTTGCATATTTCCTGGTCCTTTTTTTCATTCTTCGCTCTGGTTATTAGATAATACACTCTTTCTTTGAAAAAGTCAATACTACCTGTGCGAGTGATATTACCAAGCAGAAATGTTAACAGTGGTGAAATACTACAATGATGACACAGAATATAGCTGGAAGTCTTGTCGAAGATATTGCCTGTCCCGTCGTTTAACTACGGGAAGCTTACTGAAATGTTGAAAATATCGAATGTAATGAGATGCCCCGTTCCTCTGGTTCCGAACTTGAAATCGCATTTTGCGACTTCAGGATGGGGTGGAGTAAGGAATAGAAGAGCGTTAGTGTGAGGCCCGCAATATCATCTTACAAAAATCACCTTTTTCGTAATCGTCTGCTCCGGCGTTTTCATTTTAAGGAAATATACACCTTCGCTGACAGGTTGTCCTCGGTTATCAGTTCCATCCCACGTCAGGTGATGTCCACCAGGATGTGTGTGGCAATTGAACAGGGTTACGATTTTTTCACCGAGTGCTGAATATATAGTTGCCTTGATTATTCCGGACCCTGATATAGTGAAGTGGATGTCAACGCATTTGGCAAACGGATTTGGAGAAGTATGAACTGTAAAACCGACTGTGTTGTTGTCTTCATTGATTCCGGCGGCTAGCACAACAAGTTCGATGAATCTAGCTGAACCGGTATACTCCTGCTCAATGATACTGCCGGTAGCTGGGTTAACTTCAAATACGCCTGAACCATTTGTTGCCAGAAGATTACCGTTCATGAGTCTATACACGCCGCGGCCAGACGTGAACGGTATTGTATCGATAATCGAACCATTAAGCAAGAAGGTGGTAATCTGGGCATCACTGAAAGAATTGTTAAGAAATGTATCGCAATACTCGAAATAGTATTGTATCTGTTCGGGGAAGTCAACGGAAAATAGTTCTTGGATAAGCGTTCCGCTCGTATCATAGTGTCTTACATTATCTGTTGTTCCCTGGATATCACTGACTAATGCAGTTCCGTCTTCCATGAATAAAATGTCGAATGGGTCACTGCCGTCTTGAATAAAATATCGCACAAAACTATGAGGACCGTCGAACTCTGCCACATAATTATCGCCGCTGGTTATAAAAAGATGGTCACCGCGGAAATCAATGCCGCGTATATTATTAAGACCATCAGATGAATCGGCATATGTGAAAAGGTATTGTCCATAATCGGCATCAAATACATATACGGCATCAGAAATCTGGTCTGACAGATAAAAGTGATTATCTGGACCCTGTATGATATTTATTGGAGTTTCCAGGTCATATTGCGGTGTGCTGCTTGTGTCATCAATGATGAAATCACCGCAATAGCTACCGTCGAGAGGACTGAACATACAAACTTTGTCATTGGTCGATTCAGGGATGAACAAGCATAGGACCGGTGGTTTAAGCGGTGTACTAGGTGTTATTTGTTTTGATGTATTTACAGCGTCATACTCACCATTTTCCTCAAGGCGTTCAATATCCTTGGACAAAGCTCCAGTATGTGCTAGGGCTGTTCCGCAAAACATGGCGAGAAAAAACATTGATGCGGTTTTCTTCATATCAAACCTCCCTTGTATCCAGAATACAGCTTCAATATAGATACTATACTCTAATAATATTATATCGAGTACATAGTTGATGTCAATACGGGTACCAGGTGTTCACCTTGAAAGGACAGTATCGGAGTAACGGCGTACCGGTGTATCGGAGATAGACTAAGAAGATTTATCCCGCGAGTACAGCGAGGGCCTTTCATCACCATCCCTTGATTTGTCATTCCCCGACTTGCTGTAGTCCTGAGTTATATGTCGAAGGGATCGGGGAATCCAGTTCTTTTACTAGCATCAAGCATCTCGTATCCCTGGTCTCGTTATTTACGATATAACGGACTAATATCTAACATCTTCTGTCATGGGTGAAAAATGACATAATGACGAATGACTATTCTTTTTTGTGTTTCTCCGTATCTCCGATACTCCGTAACTCCCATACTCCAGCTTTAGCGGTCCCTTGACATTCCATCCAATAGGACCATAATTTACAGACTGGAGATTTCTATGATAACAATACTGACCTTGATCCTTTGCAGTACCTGGACCGAAACCTTTGAGACACAGAATTATTTCCCTCCGGATAATTGGATTATCGTCAATGAGGACGCGCTGGATGCTGTGTGGTATCGCACTCTGTGCCAGGGACATTCTGGTGTATATGCTGCAACATGCTACTATGATACAACATATAGCGGACTTTCCCATACGAACCTGGATTATCTAATTACACCGCGTGTCCTGCCTCAGGGTAGTGATACCTTAGTTCAGTTCTGGTATATGGCAACAAGTACCTTTCCATGCTCGCTTGATATCATGGTATCGACCGCATCAACACCCCAGATGACGACATTCAATGTTGTGCAGACATTCTTACTTGCCGATTCAACATGGACCGAGCTGACCGTTTCATTGTCCAGCTACTCCGGGATTCCGGTGTATATCGCGTTCAGAATACGCCGTATACCTTTGCAAGCAGGTATCGGGCTTGATGATATCACGCTTCCTGACATTACATCACAACCAGTTGTATGCAATGGTCGGCTCCGCACCAAAGGACCGCCATCGCAAAAATATTTGCAGGTCTGGGGTTCTAATTATGAAATGGGTTTTGCCCATGGTTATTTGATTGCTTCAGAGATCATGAGTGTATATATAAATAAGTGGATAGGATATACCAGTTATCACTCGGTAACCCCAGACTATTATGAATATACTTATCTTCCCTGGTACCGCGAAAAGTACTATATCCCTGCAAAATATCAGGAAGAAGGTCAGGGTGTAATTGACGGTATTGCGGCCAAAGGTGTGAGTCTTTACCACCCGGATCTGGACAGGGATTTGATCGCCGAGGATATACTCGTATTGACCGGCGCCGGCGACGAAGAGGATTTTGAATGCTCGAGTCTTTCCGGCTGGGGCGAATCAACGAGCAGTGACGATATTTTACAGGGCGGTTATATAATTGCAAGAAACGTCGATGGAACAGTTGGCCTTTACATGACTCTTGCCAATGGTTCGCTGATAATTGCCTATTCGCCGAGTGATCCTAATGAGCAGAGATTTTTTAATGTTAGCTTTGCCGGAGTATTCGGTGTCTTTTCCTGTCTCAATGAGTACGGAGTGGGATTATGCAGTAATTCGGGCAATCATCCAGACACAAATGCCATACCACCGAACTCGCTGCTTGGTTCTCTTTTAGCGAACCGGCTGGCAATTGAAGCGATAGACCCGGATGGCAGCGGTGTAAACGATATATTTGACATTGATTCTATGAAACTCCACACCGAGCATTTGCGGTCAAATGAATATCATGTATATTCGCCGTATGACGCATCTCATCCAATCCCAGGAGCCGTTATCGAAATGAATCATCTAGGCGACACCATGCGCTTTTCAACCCATAATTCCATACCACCACCTATAAACTCAGCATGGAACCTCGCAGTAACAAATCATGACCGATTGCTTTATCCACCGGTTTTTTGCGCGCGTTACCTGCGTCTTGCTGATTCGCTCAACGCAGATTTTCATTTGAGCACACAGCGGGCGATGACGATCGCCAACACGGTTGCACGAGGTTACAATTCAGGCACGAGTGGTGGTACCTATCATTCCGTGGTTATACGTCCGAATATAGCAATCGAGTATCCAGACTGGCCCTGTGTCGGCGTGAGTTACGCACGCTGTTATAGAGCCGCCCATACCCAGGGTAAAATATGGTATTCATGGAATGAATTATTTGACGGTGTGCCGGGTGTCGCAGAAGTGGTGCAGAAACCTATAAAGAAAACCATACCCATGGCGACAATTGTATCCGGACCATTACAAATGCCAAAACGTGGTATGCACAAGGTTTTCGACATCACCGGTCGCCAGGTACACAACCTCAACCCCGCACCAGGGATTTACTTTATAGAGATCGACGATCAGATAATTCAAAAAGTCATTAAAATAAGATAGTTATACAAAAATGACTGTAATATGATTGAAAGTATAGATTGAGAGAAAATGAAAACACATTATGTCGGTCATGATGACATGTATAAGAAGTACAAAGCCGGCGAGGAGCAAGAAGATTGGTCTACGCCGAAACAAGTTAAAGAATATCTTCCTGTATTAGAAAAATCGCTTGCTCCTGATTATATTCCAAAGAGCGGGAAGTTTCTTGAAATGGGCTGCGGCGCAGGAACTTATAGCTTGTGGTTCGCACAACAAGGGTATGATGTTTACGGTGTGGACATTGCTCCGACCGCAGTCGCGTGGGCAAAAGAAAAAGCCGAAAAACAGAATCTCAAAGTAAATTTTCGTGTCGCTAGTGTGCTTAATCTCGCCGGTTTTAAAGATAATTTTTTCGATTTTGTACTCGATGGGCACTGTTTTCATTGTATCATCGGACAAGACCGCATAGTGTTTCTTAAAAGTGCTTTGCGGGTGCTTAAACCCAATGGATTCTTTCGTGTAGCTACGATGTGCGGCGAGGTCACAAATGATGAGTGGCTGAAACAATGGGATCCTGAATCACGCTGCATGGTGGTAAAAGACATAGCTCGTCGTTACATTGGCTTAGCCGATGATATCCTGGATGAGATCAAAGAAGCAGGATTTCAGATTTTGCACTGGGAGATATTTTACCGTAAAGATAAGTATGAACAAGACGATTTACTCGTTGATGCGATTAAACCCTGAACTTAAAATATCACTGCCCGCCTTTCTTTCCTTTCTGTCATTTCCCGTATCCTCTTCTGTCATTCTCCGGTTTAACCGGGGAATCCAGTTGTGCCTGCCCCGTCTAATAGTAGTACTATTATATCGGGGTCATTGCGAGTCCTGAGTTTATCGAAGGGCGCGGCAATCTCCAACAAATATATCGTTCGAGCGTAGTCGATGTCGATTTTGTCCAAATCTTCGATTTGGGTTCAAAATCGAACATCCCGAACAGAGCGAGGGAGAACTTCCTTTGCGCAGCAAGGGTTTTTATGATTGTGGAATTGAAAACAAATCTGTGCAATCACTGTTCTTTATATCAATCTGTAACATAAAATATCACTGTAATCTGGTTTTGCATCTCTGTAATCGAGGGCAACGCCCTCTTGACTTTTGCATTTTTTAGGACATAATGAATATGAGGTGTATGTATTTTTGGAGTGAAAATGAAATCTGTGATTCCGCAAGAGACAATTGAACAGAAGATTTTTCTAATAAGAAGACACAAGATAATGATAGATAGAGATCTGGCCAGATTATACGGAGTAGAAACAAAATATCTGAATAGACAAGTGAGACGAAATATCGGGAGGTTTCCTGAAGAGTTCATGTTCAAACTAACAAGAGAAGAAAAAGATGAACTGGTGACAATTTGTCACCGGTTAAAAACAATGAAACATTCAAGTACTTTACCTTATGCTTTCACTGAACATGGTGTTGCAATGCTTGCTAGTGTTTTGAAAAGTGAGAAAGCAGTAAAAATAAGTATCGTAATTATCAAAGCATTTGTCCGATTAAGGCAAATTCTATCTACGCATAAAGAATTAGCTCACAAATTAAGCCAACTCGAACGAAAAATAGAAAAGCACGATGTGGAAATTAAAGCAATATTCGATGCAATCCGCGAGCTTATGACCCCACCAAAAAAACCACGAAAAAGAATCGGATTTTATAAATAGAGAAAAAAATGTGTTTTATAAAAACTCAAGATACAGATTTGAATAAAATCTATTTAGCACTCTGCTGTCTGCTAATTCCCCTATCTCTCTATGCTACCGCAACAGTGCACTGCATTTGGCACGCAGCCTATTTTGATGTTATTTTTGTGAACAATTATGGGCGTTCGCAGATCGACTATCTATATCCCCCAGATATTATTGCTCGTGCAAATGTAGTAATGAAGTTGGACAGTCTTTTTCGAACTTTGAGAAAGGAAGGTAAATTAGAACATTTTAAACGATGGTTACTTATGGACGATTATATGAAAAATTACTCTGTTGACGATGGATCTTTTATTATCGAAGGCAAAAAAGTATATATTAATCTGACTGATTCAGTCGCAATAAACAAAGCGTTAAAAAAACTTTGGGGCATTGAAAATGTAACAATCAGTTCAAACAAACGAGCAGGTATGTGGTTATTTTCGCTGCATGTTGGATTGTCTGAAACTCGTTTAGGTGCCCGTTATTTTCCACACGGTGGATACATATATGAACGTCCAGATTCAACTCTTTTATGGCTGCAATGTTTTCCTGATCCTTCAGCCGCACACTCCTGGTATCAACGCGAAACAGATGGTTACTACCATCAATATACCGGATTATATTTGACCCGAAATAATGTCCTCGAGGCACAACGGTTATTATTGATACACAGAAATTTAAAGACCACAATCGTCAGCCAGTACGTAACCGCTGCAATTATCAAAAAATATGCCTACCAATAATCACCTTACGCTTTATTTATCCTGTGGAATGCGGAGCATATTCCACTGGGACGCTTTATTCCTTATGTCTCTAAGCCTGCCCTCGTTCTCATTCGTCACCTTATCAATCTACAATTTAAAATCTGAAATCTGCATTTAGAATGGTCTGACCCTCACTGCGTCTCTATCATTTGTCAAGTTTCGAGATTTGACCCCATTCGTCATTGCGAGGAGCGGAGCGAGTCGAGAAGTCATGTCATGGAAAACGAAGTCGTACGGGGTCATCGTCCGACCAAATCGGACGATCCAGTCTTTTCATTCTTGCGACCTACCGACTACGCCCTACGCTTTTACTCTTAAGTCTCTTGACAATTAGGATACAATGTATACAATTTTATTGGTATGAGAGCCGTTCTGGAGACAGAACGGGTATGACGGATTTTTCAACTAAGTAGCAGACTTGGAAAAATCCACAGAGGTATAGTTGTCTTAACTTTATCTACGTGTGTTTGGTGGTTAAGGGGCTATGCCTTATTTGTTTTGTGTGTTTCAATGAGAAGGGGGTTAATATGGAAGACCGTGGATTAGACACTTTGTTGGAAGATTGGCGAAATCGCAGAGTTCGCGTGTACCGTATTACAGTTGATGAAAAACTAACCACGAATCATGTGCGGTTGCTGATCTGTCCGCTTGTTAGTCATATTGAGAAGTATGCCAACCGGAAAACAAATCAAATACTGATAACTGACCGTGCGCGGAACTGGGATGCGGAAGAAGAATTTATCCTTACGCAAAATAAGCTCCGCGAGTTCCTATCAACCTTAGGTTTAATGGCAGAAAGTATTATTCCGCCTGACTGGGACAGTTTAAAGGAAAGTCAGGTTTTTTATGCCGGGCATGTTCGCTGCGAGGAAATACGATTGGAATTGTCTGCAAAGAGCATTAAAGGAAAGCCGGATGAAATCGAGTTTGAAAAGGGTGCAAAAATGAGAAAGAAGTATGTGGTTGATCTTGACCAGTGGAACTTGTATCAAGTTGATGATATCACAAAAGAAGCCAATGCACGTCTTTATTTCAGTATCCTGAAAACCGGGAGGAGACATGCCAGCTCAATTAATTAATTCCGATGATTTAGTGATCCATATTTTAAACGTGGGACACGGTGATGCGATTATTATTGGGTTGCCGTCAAAGAATGGTGAGGAGCGCACTTATGGGCTGGTTGACTGTTACAAGGGCAGCAAGGTAAAAAAGTACCTTAACAAGCTCTATAAAGATAAGCAGAAGCAGCGGCTGGCATTTATCTGCGCGACCCACCCGCACTGGGACCATATTAGCGGTATCAGTTCGTTTATTACAGATGCGGATTATTGTCCACACGAATTCTGGGATAGCGGGTTTCGCCATGAGTCCAATACGTATCGCGACATCCTAGTGAATATCATGCAAGCGCGCAAGAATAAAGATATCGATTTTGTTCGTGTATCATCGGGTATGGAGTGGTATTTTGGAAAGGTACGGATCAGCGCGCTATCCCCATCCGTGGTCCTGCGCAATAAATATGCTACTTATGGTGTGGATATGAACAATGCATCAATTGTCCTGCGCCTTGAACATCACAAAGACAATGTGTTATTCCTGCAGTCACAGCAGTATGACAAGGACGACCCGGCAACGCCCGAAGCCGAGCGCAAAGCGTCGCGGTCCGTGATGATTTTGGGCGCCGATGCTGAATTCGATGCCTGGGCACAGGTCACTAATGAGTATCCCAAACTCGAAACTGATATCTGGCAGGGCCCACTTGTCAAGAAAATGATTAATTTGCTCAACTGCTATGTTGTTAAAGTATCTCATCACGGCAGCATGCACTCGGCACCCCTGGATATGTATGAAAAAATGAGTCCGTGTGTGGCGATCGTATCATGCGAGCAGAAGGTTGAGACTACGCAAAAAGGATCGCATACCCTAACGCGCGGGTATTACCCGCACCCGTCCGCGATTATGGCGCTGGAAGAATGCGGCATCGAGATTCTCACTACTGATGGCAGCTATGAAAAGGGGAAAGTTCCTGCTGCAGAGAATGCGCATGCAGGTAGTGTTATGATTGTTGTTCCACCTGGCGGCAAACCACGATGGAAAAAATTGGATGATGATAAGGACAACCCACCAACAGTGATTCCAGATGCGATTTGAGAATGGTTTTAGTTTTTATATGGGTGCGACCGATGGCGGAAGAAGGTATGGTTTTCTTGTGGCATTGACCATAAGGGCTGTACCTTTTTTGCTTGACTTTCATGGTTTTTCTGGCATAATATAAAAAGTACAAAACAATGAACAATAGAAAAACAAACTTCAAAACTAATGCGTCACTTGAAAGAGCTATTTTAAAAGAAAAAACAAAAGGCACTCCTGATATTAAGATAGGTAATAAATATGGGATTAACTTTATAGGTGCAAAAAATGGAGTAGCAGACCTTGGTCTGCGCCAAACATACTATGAAAAATTATATTTTCATAACTAAACAAGGCGTTACTTATCAACCTAATAGCTCATCTTCTGAACCAGATATTGAAAATTGCCAGGTTATTGGATTTGCCAAAGGAAGCGATGAAAACGAAGCGATGAAAAACTTGATAAAAGAAAATGAATACTTGTTAAAAACAAACTTCAATGAAATTATCTGTATGGAATTGAAAAATGAGGATCACTATAGCAAAGCCAAATACTTTCATTTAGAGGAATACAAATGAAACAATACGAAGCTATAACAAAAGTGATGGAAGAAAATGGTGGTTACTCTACTCTTGGACTTCTGTATCAAGAAGTTCTTAAAATCCCCGGCGCTAAATGGAAGACCAGAACGCCTTTTGCAAGTATTCGTAGAATAGTACAGGATGAAAGATTCTTCTTCAAAATAAAGCCAGGTTTATGGGCGTTAAAAAGCTATCGATACAAATTACCTGTTGAAATTTTGCCAACTGGCAAAGTTTCCAAATCAAAAAAGACAGAATATGACCATGCCTATTATCAAGGATTATTATTGGAGATAGGTAATTTAAAAAAATTCCATACCTCAATCCCACCACAAGATAAAAGAAAAAAGTATCTGGGTAAAACACTTGGTGATATTGCCACAATAGAAAAATTTTACGATTTCAGTTACAAAAATACTGTCAGAAAAGCACAAGCAGTAGATGTGGTATGGTTTAATGTAAGAAAAATGCCAATCTCATTCTTTGAGATTGAGCATACGACAGATATGGGCAATTCATTATTGAAGTTCGTTGAGCTACAGGATTTTCATGCTAATTTTTATATTGTAGCTGATAAAGTACGTGAACGTACTTTCAAGTCAAAAATGTCATATAGTGCCTTTTTTGATTTATCTAACAGAGTAGATTTTGTAAGTTATGACATGGTATCAAACTGGTACACTAAAACTTACGAGCTGAAAACTGTAGAAAACAAACTATATTTCTGAAGGAATAGTGTGATTATAAAAAAGATAATTTGTAAAAGGATAAAGTAGGATGGTAGAAAAATTATCAGTAACCATGGACTCAAAATATCACCGCAACCAATTTGATGATTGGTTGGCCGGTGGAACGGTTGAGTATAAAGGAAAAACCTATTACTGGTCTGCATACGATAGTAATTGTGGCTTTGGTTGGGAAATTCAACCAATTCTCGAAGAAAAT
>JAUVZL010000074.1 GCA_030602565.1 Candidatus Stahliibacteriota bacterium | reverse complement strand
AATTTCGTAAATTCTTATCTGTTTAATTTCGTAGTAAATCCAATAAATAATACGATAATCACCAGCTCGGATTCGACATAAACCACGCAAATCGTCAGGAAGAGATATAAGAGGATGGTGAACTATCTTGTCGGCATTTGCGGCAAGCCAGTCAATCTTTTGGGAAATTCGTTTTTGAAGAGATTTGTCAAGTTTTTTGAAAGAAGTCTCAGCATCTGGTAGCAGGGTTACTTTAAACACAATTCCTTTTTAAGTGTCTCCCAGTCTTTGCCCATACCACGCAAGTCATCCTTCCGGGCTTTACGCATCTTCTTTATAAATTCAGGATTCTGAGCTAAGAGCCAGTCCTCAAGATCCTCTTTCGTATCAGCTGTTTCGAAAACGCTAAGTGGGAAAGAGACTATTTCTTTCTTTTTCTTGGCTATACTCATATAATATCTCCTTTACTTATTCTATTCAATTAAAAAGAAAAATCAAGGCTCAAAACCTAAGTTCCCCAAAATACAACAAAAAAGCCCCATCCATGGGCTTTATCTTAATGACTTAATAACCAATAATTAAATAACAATTATTACTTCATCAATTTTGTCCGTGTCGCAAGTAATGACAAAAGAAAATTGGGGAAAACCAGCTGTCTTTTTATTCTTTTTGGTTCTTTAATTAATCTATATACGAATTCAAATCCTAATCTGCGGATCATAGCCGGGGCTAATTTTGCATTGCCTGCAATAACATCAAAACTCCCCCCAACTCCCATACATAGTCTAACATTTAAACGCCTGATATTTCTATATATCCATCTTTCTTGTTTAGGCGATCCCATACCAACAAATAGTATATCAGGACTCACGCTATTTATCAGTTTAATAACCCCATCATTGCTTTTGAAATAACCATTCTGATAACCAACGATGTCTATCCCTGGATAGTCTTTTTGAATATTGGTTTTGGTCGTGTTAATTACATCCTCTCTTGAACCCAATAAAAAAATACTCATGTTTTTCTCTGAGGCAACCTCGAGCAATTTCAAAAAGAGGTTGAAACCTGGAACACGCGATACTGGCTTACTATAAAGAATCCTACTTGCCAGACTAACTCCTACGCCGTCAGGATATAAAAGTAACGCTTTATTCATAAGATCAGCGAGTTCTCTATCCTTACGTGCCATCATGATTTTCTCTGCATTCTGCGCAACGATATATGTCTGTTGCCTATGGTTTTCAATCGCGTCGGTAATAAATTGCACTGTTTCCTCAAAGTTTATCGTATGCGCAGGCACGCCGAGTATGTCGATTTTTTTAATATTCATGGCATATTTGCAAGGCGCGCTAGCGCCAAAAACATCCACGCATTTGGCCAGCGTAGGTATTGAATCTTATTCGTAAATAACTTCATCTTCTGAAAATAGAAATATCCTTTTTTATCATCCCACATATTATCAATTGCCCAATTTGCAATCTTTTTGGCTATGTCAACAGCATTTTTATCATAATCTTTGAATCTCAAAAAAGTAATAATTCCCTGGGCTGAGCAGTGCAAATCAATTGGATAAACGTTATTGTGATAATAGCGCGGTAATCCATCATCTTCAAAAAATGTTTTCTTATAATACTCATACCCCTTTAATAAAATCTGCCTGCCCTGTAGCGAGAGCGTATGGGGTCTGAATCTGCCATCATCTGTTGCATCTATATAATTTATTAAATTATATAGACTCACCAAGACAAACCCTGTATGAAAACTATCAATATATTTTTGTCTCGTTGCAAGTCCGTAATACCATGAACCATCAGGATTCTGATACGACATTGTGAATTTTACCGATTGTTCAACAGACCTAAGCAAATTCTCTTCATTGGTGATAGAGTATACACGTGCTAATAACTCTGCAGCAAGTAGATTGGCATTATGCACACAGGATTTATCAATCGGCGTATAAGAAAAACAGTAAGAGGAATTGGTCATTTCACCCTCACCCTTACCCTCTCCCATTAAGGGCGAGGGAATATTTTTTTTGGTGATTGAGTCAGTACTTTCTCGCTCTGCCCTTCCTGTCCCGTAGGATGAATTTATTATCCTATCGGGATGCCCTTTGCCCTCTGCCAACGATTGCAGAGAAGTTCTCTGTAAATCTTTCATTATGAAATCACACGAACTTCGAGCGATATCGAGATAATTTTTTTCCTTTGTAATTTCGTATGCATCGAGGAATGCATTGGCAATGAAGGCAGTATTAACAACCGTGGGACCGCCTTTGGGAATATAAAATATAGCTGATTGCCAGTCAAAATTGTAACCCCATGCACTACCTAAATATCCCTGCGATCTATTTTGCATCAACCATTCAAGAATTTCCCTTACTTTTTTTAAATAATTTTCATCTTTTGTCTGTTTGTATAATTCAATATATGCGCTTGCTAACAATCCCATTGCTTTCGGGTTTCGACCCTTGGCGATGCCAAAAAGATGCCGTAGATTAATCGGAAATCGCTTCATGAACTGTATAACCGCGATCCGCAGCCATTTACGGTTAAAAGTAAGAAACCTCAAGAATTTACTATTTAAACCATCGTAAGGATCGTATCCTTTAAAGTTATCACGTTCAAGAAAACGTGATAACTTTAGAATAACATGATCAAAACTATTTGACATATTATTCGAAATGGAGAAAGGGTGCAACGGAGAACGGGTGCATTCTATTTCCGCTCGCGTCTTCTGGTTTCGCTTGTGTCCTTGCTAATAAGCAGCCAGGGTGTTGGGTTGTTAATCATTTTGACTAATTTGCCAATAATCTTATCGTAATAATTGTTGATTTTGTTAAAAAGAGACTCCTGTAAATAACCGCATCGTGACGCAAACTCAGCCCAAACTTGTGTCTCTGACGCCTCTGTCTCTGCATCACTCAATTTGCTAATAAAAGCCATCTTATAGCGACGTTTTCTCCATGCCTCACAGATATTCGCACAAACTGAACGGGAAGAACGTCTGATTTGATCGGTAAGAGAATACTTCTCTTCAGGAGGAAAAGACTTGGTGATTTCAAAGATTTTCATTGCACCATCCATGGCCATTTGATAAACATCAAGGTCTCGATACGTATTAATCTTCTTCTTATCGCTCCGATTCACCGATTCTCCTGCTCTCCCGTTCATTCTTTCCCGCTGCTTACTGCTTAGTGCCTAGCGCTTACTATTACGCTCCGATTCACCGTTTCTCCTGCTCTCCCGTTCATATGTTAGTCCTTACTGCCTACTGTGATGCTTGGCATCGTCACGGGCTTACCTGTACGAATGCTCTCATTAACAAGGAAGGTTGCCAACGTTGTCTCTACTATCTGCTCAAATGGAATTGGTGACGGTTTACCATTCTTGATTGCATCAAAAAATGCTTTAATTTCATTGCTAAAGCCCTTATCCTGTGCCATTTTTCTTTTTGTCTGTTTTCCCTCACTTGAAAAGATTGCCTCGCGGAAATCATTAATTACGCATACCTTTTCATCACCGAAAATTTCAATTCGTTCTTTAGGAAAATCTTTGTCTCCTACTGCAAAATATGATATTGAAGCTATTGACCCATCTTCATATTTCAACGTAGCAATTATATTATCATTGGAAACTGGTTTTGAACCACTCAAGGATTGAGCATATACGCTGACCAAACGTGACTGTGTAAAATAGCTTATTATGTCAATAAAATGACAGACTTCACCAATAATTCTACCTCCCCCCTGCTTTAAATCGAGTAACCAGTGGTCTTTAGGCAACATACCGGCATTGATACGATAATTGATTAAATAGGGACCCACCTTGTCATCCATAAATTGTTTTGCTTTAATAGTTAATGGAGAGAAACGACGATTGAAGCCGAGCATTAAAACAGGAGTCATTGAGTTATTGGGTAATTGAGTCATTTCACCCTCACCCTTACCCTCTCCCGTCAAGGGCGAGGGAATGTTCTTTTTAGTCATTGAGTTATTATACACCTTTGCAATTTGATTAAGTTCCTTTTGGTTAAGACATAAAGGTTTTTCGCAAAAGACGTGCTTGCCGGCTTTTATACTTTCAGTTATTAATTGTGCATGGAGGTTATGTCTTGTTGCAATGAATATAGTCGAAATAGTCTTATCGTCTAATAGTTTTTTATAATCTGAAGTACAATACTTATAACCATATTTTTTTGCAACCATCTTTGCAATTGTACCCTGAGCATCTGCTACCCCAACAAAATCTATTTTATCTCCTTTTATATTGGGCAGTAAACAAGTTTGGGCAAAATTGCCAACACCGATTATTCCGAGTCTTACTCGGGAATCGGAGATACGGCGAACCGAAGAATCAGAGATTACAATTTTAGTTTCGTGTTCTTTTCCAATATCATACTCAAACAGGACGCCGAGGAATTTTTCATTGGTCTTGCCAAGGATTAAATCGTATGCTTTTTGAGCATCTTCGATCTTGAATTTATGGGAAATAAGTGGTCCAATGTTTAGCTTCTTCTCAGCCATTAATTGTAATACAGCTTCCATATTACGTTTTTCAGTCCAGCGAACATATTCTATTGGATAATCTATACCTTCTTCTTCATACTTTGTATCATATCGACCTGGTCCATAAGAACGTGCAAGCAATAACGACAACTCCTTACGATAATATGGTTCTCTCGGAAAATCTAATTTCGCAACACCTACAAGAACAACCTTTGCCCTATCCCTTGCAATGTCAGGAGCTAATAAAAACGGGTCATTGCTTGATGTTGCAGCAGTAATTATCACTGCATCAACTCCATTGCCATCAGTGAATTGCTTCACAAGATTAACAACATTCTCACTCCTCAAAACTGCTCTATCAGCACCGCATTTTATCGCTAATTTTGTCTTATCAGAATCCAGATCAATACCAATCACTCGGCACCCAGATGCCTTTAGAATCTGCACAGTCAATTGACCCAAAAGACCAAGGCCAATTACAGCGACATGCTCACCTACTCTTAAATCCGCCTGTCTGACACCCTGCATTGCTATTGCACCAAGCGTTGTGAACGCTGCCCAATCTAAAGGAACATCTTTAGGAGCAACTGCACAAAGATTCTTTGGTACAAAAATAACCTCTGCATGGCTGGCATATCCTGCACCGGCGCAAGCTACTTTGTCCCCTACTTTAATATCTGTAATACCTTTTCCAACTTCAATGACTATTCCTGAACTGCTGTATCCAAGTGGAGACGGCATTTCCAACCGGCTCATTGCGGTTTTATATGCATTTAATATGCCCTGCTTTTTAGCCAATGCTATTACCTTTTTTAGATCCTCGGGTCTCGATCTTGCTTTTCCTAACAAACTTTTGCGAGCCAGTTCCACACTTGACCGCTCAGTTCCTGCACTGATGAGCGAAAATGCATTTTTAACGAGTAAACCATTGCTGTGTAACTTAGGCACTGGCGCATCCTCCACTGACAATTTACCTGTTTTGTAATTCTGAATAACCTGTTTCATTAGTTCCTTCTCCTATATCAATTTCTCGATTTTTCGCACGAAAGTGAGATAGTTACTTATATTTTTCATCGAGTAACCATAACCATGCTGGTAAATAATGAATTTGTTTCTTATCAATTTTAACTTCTCTTTTTTCATCCCTTGTTAAAACCAGAGCTTTCTTTAATCCAAATTCTTCCATCGCAAGCAAAAGTGCCCTCTCTTCCCTTTTTCTTGTTTGCGCATCAGCAACCTTCCACACAACCTGAATAAGTTCAACCACCTTTAATCCCTCTTTCACTACGAAATCAACCTCATAATTGCGCCCGCTCTTCCAGTAATACACTTCTTTTCTTCTACGCATCAATTCTAAAAAAATAACATTTTCGAGCATTTTGCCATAATTATGGCTCGCCCTAAAGGTTATAGCGTTTACAAGTCCTGGATCGATTGCATATATCTTTCTTGGATATTGTAATCGGTCTTTAACCTTGTAAGAAAATATCGAAACGTCAAATATAAGAAAGGCTGAGCGGGCATAAAAAATGTACTCGGATAATGTAGATTTATTCACCTTAAATCCTATAGTTCTAAGATAATCTGCCATTTTGCTGATGCTGAATAGAGAAGCATTATTTTCCATGAGTATCTTAAGGAAGGCTTCAAATAGCGAAAGCTTCCTTATATTGAAACGTTCAACTATATCCCGATAAAATATTGCCTGGTAATATTCTCTAAGAAGTTCATCTTTTGCGTCCTCAAAAACAACCTGGGGAAACCCTCCAAATCGAAGGTAGTCCTGAAATTGACGAAGAAGAGAATGTCTACGAGTGCTATATTCTAATTTTGGGGTATCCTCAATTTTAATTCCCTTAGCCTTTAAAAATTCTCGATAGCTGAAAGGAAAAACCAAATGACTCAGTGTTCTTCCTCTTAATGATGTGGCAATCTCAGAAGATAGAAGTTTTGAACTCGAACCAGTAATGAGTAGCTTAACTTTCTTCTGATCATATATTCTGCGCAATGACCGCTCCCAATCGGGAATGTTCTGTATTTCATCTAAGAGGAAATAGATTGGCGCTCTGGAAGCCGGAGTAAAATTTTCTATATAGGTTTCAATGAGACTACTTAATTCATCTCCCTTTAGTGGAAATAATCGATTATCTTCAAAGTTAAGATAAATTATATTCTGGCGAGGTATTGATACTCTTAATTGTTTCGCTATCTGAAACAGAAGATAGGTTTTTCCTGCCCTTCTGACTCCCACCAGGGATATAATGAGATTGCTTTTTTTATAATCATAAGGAAAACTTCTTTCGATTAATTCAGGTGTTTCCTGCTCTAACCATTCTTCTATTAAATACCTTATTTTCTCTATATCGTCTTCCATGGCAGACAATTTTACATCAAAATAGTCCTTTTGTCAAGACAATTATTTCGAAACAGCAAGCTGATGAGTGAAAATGCATTCTGAACCAAAACACCACCAGGTTCCACCTTTGGCACTGGCACATCTTCTCCTGACAACTTACCTGTCTTATAATTTTGAACTATTTGTTTCATTCAGGCTGTTGATTTAGTGGAGTAGGGGCTTTAGCCCCGTCAAAAGCAATGAAATTTCATTAGTTTTCACGAGCATAAATGCCTGCCTGTGCGTTCGCACACAGACAGGCTCTACTCCAGTGAAAAAATGGCTTTTTCAACAGCCTGATTGACTTAATCTCCTATCTAGATCTATCTCACTTTCGCACGAAAGTGAGATATGTAATGATCACGGATAATCAACATCAACCTTTATATGCCTTTGTTTATTTACCAACATCCTGGATGCTTTTTCAATCAAATAGGAAACCCAAAATATGTCATCTTCTTCATATTGAGATCTGCTATCAGTCTTTGTCGCTACTAAAAATTTTTTGTACATCTTATCGTGTCCTTTGTCCCTTAATACTTTCCTTTTGACAACCGTTTTGCCATTATCGTATATGGTCATTTTTCTATAATCATCAATGAATATAGTCTTATCCCCTACCCTTACTTCTATGCGCTCCTGTACTCCTCGTAGACTATTACCGATATCTGAAGCCGTAATGTTTACAATCGAACCATCCTCAAAATGGATACTTAAACTGATAGAATCACTAGAATTCAATAGAGTCATTTCAAGTGGTTTACATTTGAGCAAGTAATATGCCAAGTCTATCCAGTGAGAGACATTTCCAGTGATTCTTGTACCCTGGTTCGGCCAGAAATACCAGTGGAAATGTGGTATTTGCAATTCCTTAACAGAAATATTGATGATTTTAGGTTCCTTGACTTCCTTCAGTACATTTTTAATTTCTCTATTCCAATCAATGTATCGTCTATTATACCCTGCTTCGCACCAGAATCCTTTTTTCTTTAGTTTTATGAGTTCTAATGCATGGTCGAATTCAACAACAATTGGCTTTTCAATAAATACTTTCCCGTCTGGATTTGCATAAAACAACGCTTTAGCAATTTTGAAGTGTGATGAGTGATACGTAGATATGATCGCAATCGGATTCTGTATGGCTTTGTAATACGGTAATGAATCCCTGAAATCTTCGAAATATGATACATTCTTTGAATTTTTATAGACCGTCACTACATTTTTATTATAATCAATAATAGAATTTATATTATCTCTGAAATATTTCAGAGAATAGACACGTGAGTAGGCCCCGAATCCGTATATAAAAACTTTTTTGGAATTTTCATTGATAATCTTTTTCGGTTTCCATACAAGATTATCTGGAACTTTAACATTTAGAGGGGCTAAATTCGGATTTTGTGAGATAATCATGTCTGGTATTTTTGTACTAAGTGGACATTCATCAAGCGGTAAATAACCGAAAATTTTGGTTATTGTCTTTTCATTTGAAGTAAAATCAGCCAACCTAAACTGAACGCCGGGTTTAACTCTAAAAACCATTCGTGAGTGAAACTTTTTAAGCTTATCGCGATACAATTGTCTGCCTATTCCTATAAGCCTATAATCATCCAAAAAAAACTCGCATACAATAATCTTTTGCTCAGCCGTACTTTGTTTCTCAATCTGAATTGAAGAATGTTTTCGCAGGCTTTGTGTGAATCCTTCACTAAATAAGAAGAAAAGAGCCTTTCTGATTTTGTTTTCGTATTTCATTCCTATGTAATCTGTGTAACCAGTAAAAGGTAACTCGATAAAATCGCGTGAATCTGTTCGGATATATTTAGCCATTAGTTGCCTATAATATGTCTATGTCTCCGCTAAAACTTCATCAAAAACCCTACTCAGACCATCAATAAAGCGATCTTTCGTGTAATATTTCAGAAATCTCTCTCGACTTTTCTTACCCATCTCTCTCCTCACTTTCTCGTTCTTTAGCAAATATATAATTTTCTCAGCAATCTGCTCTGGATTCTTTTTTTCTATTATAAAACCATTCTCACCATCAATCACCATTTCTTTGATACACCCCTGGTCTGTGGTAATTATTGGCAGGCCCGCGGCTATTGCCTCTAAAATAACTGTGGGCTGACCCTCATTATGATAATATGTAGGCAGAACAAATATGTGAGAAGTTAACAATAACTTTTTCTTAAAATTCCCCACAACCCTTCCGGTGAATTTTATATGAGGCTTTAAGTGATGATTGTCTATATACTCGTGCACCTCTTGTCTTGCCTTTTCTGTACCCCAGAATTGACCCGCAAATATGAATTCAACATTGGTCATTGGGTCCCGGTGAGATATGCTTCGCATCTCACGGGATAAATCATCAGGTAATTGAGTAATTATGGGAATTGATTTTATAACATCAAAGAATCCTTTACTCAAGGTTAGATTTGATAGAAACAGAACCCTATACACAGATGGGCACAGATTATTACTGCTTAGTGCATAGTGTTTAGTGCTTAGTTCGGCTTCCGTGATGTAGTTTTCTTCAATACCCACTGAAACAACATTGATTTTCTTTGAAGGAACCAAACCTTCGAAAATATAACGGAGACATTCGCCTACAACTAACGCACGCGACACCAATCTACAAGACTGTCTTATTAAAAATTTACCGAATATATTATTTTTTTCATACATTGTTCTGAAATAACTTCCATGTAGATGAATAACCACCTTTGCTTTTTTTAACTTTGACAGCAACATAAAAATTGTATCTCTCAATAAACCTTTTAGGGTCTGGCAGATTGGTAGATAGACAATGTCAGGCTGATGCCGTGATATGATTTTTATTAAGTCAGACGTATGCTAACCAAATATTTTGGAAATCTAATTTATTTATATTTGTAAGATCTCTTCGGTCGGTGGTATCAAGATGAATAGCAGTGTATTTTTTACTAATTTGTGAATCCAAAACCATCTTAGTTATTACACTGACACCATGGTATGGAGGCGGAGTGGGACCTATTATGAGAACTTTTGTTCTCATAATGCGTAAGGCGTATAGCGTAATGAGAATGTTGTCATAGAGTTACAAGAAATTTACCTGGACTTTTCATCATATTAAAAAGCATTCTACAGATATGAGAAAGGTTATCCAGAGCGAACAGATTGGGCATCGCGATATCTTCACCCGATTGATAATAATATATATAATCCCTAAAATTGCAAATAAGCCTGCATTAAACCACCCACCATAAGGGAATGTATATAATATTCGCCTCTTTTCGGAAATCTCCAGGGTAGATGACATAGCCAGTCGGACAATGGTATTTATCCATAAATGAAAGCAAAGCCCTGGTCTTTCTACCGCTCCAATTTACCTCTATAGGATAAATTTTACCATCCCGGATAAAGATAAAGTCAACCTCAGACTGATTTTGTGTGCGCCAGAAGTATATCAAATTCTGGGGCGTAGATTTCTTAAGTAGCCCGGCATAGACAGCATTCTCAAGAAGTCCACCACGGTCAGACCTTGCATCAATATTGGCAAAATCACCAATTAGAGAATTACGAAGACCATTGTCAACAAAATATACCTTTGGTGTTTTAGCAACTTCCTGACGATGGTGTGCTGAATAAGGATATATAAGTTCAAGGACAAAAGTAGCATTGAGCATCTCAATATATTCTTTTATATAATTTCTTTTAACACCAGTATCGCGCGCCAATTCGCTTATATTCAGCAGATCTGCCATTCTTATTGCCAGTGATTTTACAACCCGGTCAAAATCGAATAGCCTCTCAAGGGAAAATAGAATCTGGATATCCTTGTAAACATAACCGCTGACCAATTCACTGAGCAGTTTTATCTGTCGCTCTTTAACTGATTCAAGAGCCGTAGACGGATAACCACCCGTGATTAAAAACTCACTTAAATATTTTTTATAGTCATCCGTAAAGAATCTCGTTGGGTCATCTTGATGAAAATCGAAAGGATTAACAGGAATAATTCTGGCAAGTTTTTTTTCACCTTTAAAGGTCAAAAACTCTACAAAATTCAAAGGATATAAATTAAAAGTGAATTTTCGTCCAACCAGGCTCTCTTTAAACCCCATTTTTAACGCCAGAGGTGATGAACCAGTTACAATTAACTTAATTCGGTCTGAATAGTGGTCAACAAGCAATTTGATAAAGTTGGTTGGGTTACCCATATAATGTATCTCATCAATGAAGATAAAGACCCTCTTATCAGTGGGTAGTCCAACTGCCTTTAAGTAGGCAAGGAATTCATCAACGCCGCTATTTAATAGTCTTAGATGGGCAAGATATTCAAGGTCAAAATAATAGCAGGGGTAATCCTTTTTTAATTTTGATATTAACAATTGAAGTAGCGAAGTTTTACCAACCTGTCTTGCCCCCTCAATGACCAATGCCTCTTTGTTATCAAGATATTCCTCAAGTTCAATGCCCAATTTTCTTTCAATAAGATTCATATATAATTATAATTAAAATAAGTTAAATGTCAAGAATTTATACAAACAACTGGGTTATTTGTATAAATTGAAACAAATTAAGATGGATACTGGATGCTCGTTTTCACTGCCTGTGCTTGTCAATCAAGTGAACGCTGCGCTGTAATTCCTATAAGCCGATAATCATCCAAAAAAAATTCGCATACAATAATCTTTTGCTCAACCGTACTTTGTTTTTCAATCTGAATTGAAGAATGTTTTCGCATGGTTTGTGTGAATCCTTCACTAAATAAGAAGAATAGAGCCTTTCTGATTTTGTTTTCGTATTTCATTCCTATGTAATCTGTGTAACCAGTAAAAGATAACTCGATAAAATCGCTTGAATCTGTTTGGATATATTTAACCATCAGTTGCCTATAATATGTCTAGTGCATTGTAATGTAAGTTATTGATAATCTACTATATTGTCATTGCCCGATCCCCTGATTAAGTCAGAGGACAAGCTTGATCGGGTAATCCATAGTAAGCAACTTTCTGGATTCCCGCTCCCCGTTTTCACGGGGACAAGTTTACCCCTGCGAAAGCAGGGGCGGGAATGACAGCTATCGAAATTAATGTTACACTGTACTAGGTCTCCGCTAAAACTTCGTCAAATACCTTACGAAGGCTATTGATAAAGCGATCTTTCGTGTAATATTTCAGAAATCTCTCTCGACTTTTCTTACCCATTTTTTTTCTTAATTCTTCATTTCCAAGTAATAAAAGTATTTTTTCTGCAATTTGTTTTGGGCTCTTTTTTTCAATGATGAAACCATTTTCGCCATCAATGACCCTCTCCTTTATACACCCCTGGTTTGTTGTAATGATTGGCAATCCGGCTGCTATTGCCTCTAAAATAACTGTGGGCTGACCCTCATTATGATAATATGTAGGCAGAATAAATATGTCGGACGATAACAATAACTTTTTCTTCAAATCCCCCACAACCCTTCCGGTGAATTTTATATATGGCTTTAAGTGATAATTATCTATGTACACGTGCACCTCTTGTCTTGCCTTTTCTGTACCCCAGAATTGACCCGCAAATATGAATTCAACATTGGTCATTGGGTCCCGGTGAGATATGCTTCGCATC
>JAUVZL010000011.1 GCA_030602565.1 Candidatus Stahliibacteriota bacterium | reverse complement strand
GGATCTGCTTAGGGATGCCGGTTGGTCTGAAGATGACATGAGACGTATTAGATTGATCAGCTGAGCCGCTTAACAATATTTCTGTATGTGTCCAGATCAAACTTCTCCCCCGGGCAGCTCTTGTTTGCGTACTTCCTGTGTTACTTGACAGCCCAGGTGGTGGGAGTATAATCGGATGGAGGTAATATGACTATAAATGATGATAGAAAAGCAAAAGCTTTGGAAATTATCGATAAACAATCTAAAAAGTTAGAAAAGCTAATTTCAGAATTTTATACCACGAATACACAGCCAAATAGTATCGATATCATAATCAGTCGTTTGGAAAATTGGCACGGAGCCACTATAGAACTTATTGCAAATTACATAAGTGAGCAACGCGCAGAGCGATTGAAAGAAATCACTTTTTGGTATTCACAGCCACCAATATTGGCTGATGTCAGTAATCAGCTGCAGAAGTATCAGGATTTCCTCAATGAACTTGAACAAAATATCAAGGATGATCCTGAGTATTTTTTTATGGCAAAGCAATCTGCAACATCTCAGGAAAAGAGCACAGGTAATGAGTATTCGGATATTACTATTGATGAAAAAACTGTTTTCGTAATACATGGTAGAAACCTTAAAATAAAAAGGGCAATGCATCAATTTCTGAGAGCTGTTGGAGTAAAACCAATTGAATGGCCAAAAGCCAAAATGTCAACCCATGAAGGTTCTCCTTATATTGGTAAAATTCTGGAAACAATTTTTCCAAAAGCGAGAGCATTTATTGTACTCTTAACCCCGGATGATGAAGCAAAACTCAAAAGAGAGTTTATATCATCCTCTGATGAAGATTATGAAATAAATCTTACACCACAAGCTAGACCTAATGTAATATTTGAAGCGGGATTAGCTTTTGGTCATGCACCGAAGAAGGTAATACTTGTTGAATTTCCTGGGAAGCTCCGACCTTTCAGTGATACAGTAGGAAGACATATTATTAAATTTGATGGAAGTGTTAAAAAAAGACAAGAGTTACTTGATATGTTACATGCAATAGGTATATCAATAGACTTCAAGGGAAATACAGACTGGCAAACTGAAGGTGATTTTAGTATTTAAGAATATTCTATCATGTCTCATTCACGTTTTTCACATAATATTTGTAGCTATTAATATCGAACTTCTCCCCCGGACAACTCTTCTTTGCGTACTTCCTGTGTCCCACAATGCAGCCAGCAGTGATTGTTATTTTGGATTGTGTTATCTTTTCAACAATTTGTGGCAAAAAACCCATTTATGATTGATTGACTTAAACCTTCTTTCCCAAATACCTTCTACTGCTACATTTTTGAAATCATACTGTGTGTACTTTTGAGGAAGCCTTTCGTCAATGAAATGATTCAGTATATTTATATTGGCACGTCTAGCTCCAAAAATAAAAAAATCAAAACTATCGATTGCAGCATCTTTCTTCAAGCATTTTAGATATAAACCAGCACTCTTGGCACCAATCCAAATTATTCGGACTTTATCATTACAGAGTCGACCTAGCCAATCGGTGAAAAATTCGCATTGATCATTGCGTGCCTTACCCCGCTCTCCATTTGATGTATATGTTGACTTATAAAAATTAGCTGACTGTATACCCAGTATAGGAATTATCGTTTCCTCAAGCAAAGGTTTTGCTTGAGGTTCATCATTGAGTACGATCATTTTCTCGTAATCTGATGAATCTAACTTTAACAAACATTTCCCATATTTTAAGTTGGCAAGTTCGCGTATCAAAGAATCTTCAACTGACTTACCTATGTTTGTTTCTCTATGTGCAAATTTATGGGCTACATATACTATAAAAGCTTCCATTAGATCATCTGGCAGAAGACAAGTAGTTAAAATTTCTCTAACTGCCTGTTTAATTAGAAAGGAAATTCTCTTTGTTTCTGTGGGGAATTGTTGAATAAGTACTTTTTCAAGCTCTAATTTTTTCCATTTCTTATAGTACCATTTCCGTACCCTAGTATTTAATCCTCCTCTTCCCTCATCAATGATAATCTCCCCGATTATTTCACTCTTTGGTTGAACATGAATCCCGCGTTTTACTAGTTTGCTTACAGTTTTATGATAATCCTTTTCATATCCTGTCCCCTGAAAACCATCACATATATCTTTACCTGCTTTAAATAGGGCTGCTATAGCAAAAATCCCACCTATTACTACGCCAGCGGATCCCACAAACACAACTATGTAGAGAAGAATTTGTAGCATTGATGGTAAATTACTTAATTGTGATGATATTTCCAAGATTCATACAATGAGGATCAGAGCAAACAAAAATTATCTCATCTCCTGTTTGTCTAACAGCACCAAAATTACTATAGGTCACAAGCCTACCGCAGACTGAACATCTTGTATCTCCACCAAGAATAATGCCCTCATGTTTCAATTGTTCACCGATTTTATCTGGGTTTACAAATCTTAAATAAGGTATGGTTTTTTTCGCCCTCTTGAACCAATCAAACGAACCAATTACAGGTGTTTTAAATAGCAAGAAAATACCTAGTGGTATCCCTACTATCATACCAAGAACAATTGGATTAACCAACAACCCCATGATACCTCCTTATAGGTTATTTTAGTCATATCCCGTACGTTGTCAACCATGAATATAACCCTCTATAAATTAGAGCAATAATCAGGCTTTCTGGTTTATTATAACTACTGGTTTGAACGGCTGCCACTCCTTCCCCACTTCAAAGTGCATGGGATCTGACGTTCTCCAGTCTCCACCCCATAGAAAACCGTTATCCTTAAACACCTTGATAATGCCTTTATGCATTTGCCTTTCGAGCCATACAGATTGGTGTTTGCGTTAAGATCTATCGCAATGCCCCAGGAATGCCGTGAGTGGCGTGTTCTCGACTTCCTCTACACGACATAGCGGACAAGCGCTGCGCTCGCTCGAACAATAACCGGATTATCCTGGTTATTGGATTGCCCGATCCCCCTGATCCCTTCGACATATAACTCAGGACTACAGCAAGTCAGAGAATGACTCTGAAAAGACTGGATTCCCTGGTTTAACCAGGGAATGACAAGAGGGGCTTGTCGGGCAATGACAAGAAGACTTGGTCTGGATTCCCTGGTCCCCTGATTCCTTCGACATATAACTCAGGACTACAGCAGGTCAGAGGATGCCAGAGAATGACCATTCGACCGCTCTCTCCTTCCTTGTAGTCGAAGTTCCCGAAGTATTTAATAATCTCTCGATCAGTGAGTGTTTTCATAATACCTCCTATCTCAGAACCACACCCTTAACATCCCACCAGCATTTTCTATAATAAATAGAGAAGGTATGTTGCTCGTGGGAGTTATCTCCTACGGGTGAGATACCTCTTATTTTGATCTAAGCCGTCTCGAACGATTTTTGCTAATTAGCCCACTATAAATACAATAATATTGTAATATCACGACAGCCTGGAAGTCCATTAAATTTCGGGAGTTATAGAAATGATATGTGTTATGCGTGTTTTCGTCCACTTGACGCCGGCTAAAATACGAGTATTATTATCTATAGAAGGAGGAACAATGAAAATAAGGGGGTATATAAAGGTGACTTTTGTATTCCGAGAACATGACGACAGATGGACAGGGAAATGCCTTGAGCTAGGTACAGCTACATTTGGTAAGTCCTTTGAAGATATCAAAGAGAAGCTAGAAGATGCTGTCTTGTGCCATCTTAACACACTAGAAGATCTAGGTGAACGTCAACGTTTCTTCAAAGAGCACAAAATCAAAATTTATCCCCATAAGCCAAAAGCCAAAGAAGTTGAGGTATGTGCACCTTATAATAGTAGAATTTTGGTGCAACCGCGTATACAACCCTTAATGGCTACAGCTACTGCATGACAAAGAAGGACAAGAAGAGAAACTTCCAGATACCGGCACTCAACGGGTATCAACTCATTAAACTCTTCGTAAAAGATAATTGGCATTATGCTCGCAAAGCAAAACATGGCCGATCATTATGGAAATTATTTAGGGACCGTAAAAGGGTTATTATTATCCCGGAAGATAGAAAACCTTTAGACCAGGGGACTCTAGCAGCTATATTAGGACCTAAGCAATCAAAAATCGGGAAAGCAGGCTTGCGGAAACTTTTAGAGAAGTATAAGATATAATTGTCTAGATAAGACGCTTCACAATATTTCTGTATGTGCCCAGGCTAAACTTCTTCCCCCGGCAGCTCTTCTTCACGTACTTCCTGTATCCGACAATGACAGCCAGGGCGGTGAAATAGGGTGTTCTCGACTTCCTCTACACGACATAGCGGACAAGCGCGGTGCTCGCTCGAACAAATACCGGATTATCCTGGTTATTGGATTGCCCGATCAAGTCGGGCAATGACAGGAGGGTACGGTCTGGTTCGTCCGATCTGGTCGGACGATGACAAAAGTTGGTTATTGGGGTCATGGTCATCTCGATAAACTCGATACTTACAGCTTGACCCCGATGAAATAATCTCATGTTTCACCACGATGTAATAAGATATACAAATTTCACGGGGCAGGCTTAGAGACATAAGGAATGAAGCGTAGAGTGCAATGGGTAGAGCATACCGCTGCTCTTCGAGCTGCGTGATGAATTAAGCGAAAAGACTGGATTCCCTGGTCAAGCCAGAGAATGACAATGCCAAGTTATTAGGGTCAGGCACAACGGCAGATGTTAGATGCTAGAATGAGTTGTGAGGGGCAGGCTTAGAGACATAAAAATTGAAGCGTAAGGCGGGTTGAGTAGTGCGTAGTGCAAGAAAAGACTGGATTCCCTGGTTAAACCAGGGAATGACAAGAGGGGCTTGTCGGGCAATGAACATCATTAGTTCAAGTGTCATTATCCAGCTTGACTGGATAATCCAGAGAAAAGGAAAGATTTTATTTCTGGATTGCCCGATCCCCCTGATCTAGTCAGAGGACAGGCAAGCCAGAGAATGACCTAGAATTTTATGAAGCTCTCTAAAAGCACGCCCCATTGGTAGAATCTCGATTTTCCCTTCTCTCATATAGCGTTTGCCGCCATAAATAAAATAGGCTTTTGCCATTGGATAATCCTTGAGGAAAGCCTTTAAGCCCCTTAACATTGATACCGATATTCGGCGTGTCCTCTTTATCTCAAACGCTTTTATCCCTTTCTTGCCATACAATACGAAATCTACCTCAGCATTGTTTGAGGTTTTCCAATATGATATTGTATAACCGAAATCAAAGATCTCGTTTATCGCCCTCATTTCTTGAAACAGCAGTGTTTCGCAAGCAGGACCATCAATCTCTTCAGGTCTGTCGAGTGGTCCCATCGGTCGTACAGCACGGAAAACACCGACATCAAAAAGAAGAAACTTTGAATGCGCCACAAGTCTACGCTTCGCTCGTTTGGTGAAAACTGGTAACCGACACGCGATGAGTAGATCTTCAAGAATAAAGAAGTAATTTTCAACAACTTTTCTTTCGACAGCGCACTCGCGTGCTACTGCAGAAATATTCAGAACGGAAGCTTGTGAAAAACTCACCGCTTCGAGAAATCTGGAAAAAGCGCCTAAATTTCGCGTTAGCCCTTCTTGACGAATCTCCTCTTCCAGATATGTTCTCACATAACTCTCAAGATAGTGCTTTGGATCGGATTCAGTATAGGCGCAAGGAAGTTGTCCATATTTCAGTGAATGCTCTAAATTGAAATCTTTGCCTAATTCAACAACCATAAGAGGATGCATCGAATATCTGAAGGCTCGTCCGCCCAAGAGATTCGGTCCTTTGCGTCTCAATTTCCGAGCACTGGAGCCTGTCAGTATGAATTTATACCTGCGTTTCTCAATCAGCCGGTGCACCTCGTGCAGCAACGATGGTATTCTCTGCACTTCATCAATGATAACCCAATCTTTAAAATCCTTCGGGATCAAATTTTCAAGTCGCTGCGGATTAGCAAGAAGATCATTGAAAAGTTCAGCCTCCAGCAAATCCAAATAGATCGCTCCAGAAAAAGTCTGCTTGACCCAGGTGGTTTTCCCAGTACCGCGTGGACCAAACAAAAAGAAGCTCTTAGCTTTTGGGGGCTTAATCAATCTGGAATACATGATTCCATTTTACGTATATTTTTGGAGTTGTCAAGTCCAAATTGCATGCGACCTAGTTATTAGGGTCAGGTCTCTGTAAAGCGATAAAACTGGATTGCCCGATCCCCCTGATTCCTTCGACATATAACTCAGGACTACAGCAAGCCAGGGGATGACTCTGAAAAACTGGATTCCCTGGTTAAACCAGGGAATGACAAGAGGGGCTTGTCGGGCAATGACCCCGTACAACTTCGTTTTACGGGGCAGGCATAAGGGGAAGTCGGGCAATGACCATCATTAGTTCAAGTGTCATTATCCAGCCATCCTCTGACTTGATCAGGGGACTGGATAATCCAGAGAAAATGACAAAAGCGTATTCAAAAAAAATGCCAGGACGCAGAATCGAACTGCGGACACCCGGATTTTCAGTCCGGTGCTCTACCAACTGAGCTATCCTGGCTTGGTGAAACCATTGTACATAAATTTTATGAGAAGTCAAGATGGAACAGATGGCTAAACAGAAAAAGACACCCTCACCCTATCCCTCTCCCTTAAGGGAGAGGGAATTTCTTTTAAAATGACTGAATGACCTAATAACTCAGATATTGACTCCCCAATTCCGTGATTGACATGACGATAAAAACAGTTATGATACTAAAGTGGAGGTAGCATGAAAAGCGATTTTATATCAATTTTTAATCTAACTAAACAAGAGATTTTTGAAATATTTGAACTGACAAAAAAGCTTAAGGAATCGCAAAAAAAAGGTATCCAGCACAAAATGCTCAAGGATAAAACCTTAGCCATGATTTTTGAAAAACCGTCTTTGCGCACGCGCGTGACCTTTGAAACTGGAATGACCCAACTCGGTGGCCACGCAATATACTTAGGACCAGGTGATGCGAAAATCGGCGCCCGGGAAACCGTGGCTGATGCAGGAAAAAACCTCAGCCGCTGGGTAGATTTAATAATGGCTCGAGTCTTTGTTCATAAAACAGTTGAGGATTTGGCGAAAAGCGCCACAATACCAGTTATTAATGGTTTGTGTGACCTGGAACACCCTTGCCAGATCATGTGTGATCTTTTCACGATTATTGAAAAGAAAGGTTCACTTGACACAGTAGTTATTGCCTATTTGGGTGATGGCAATAATGTGTGTAATTCATTTATTGCTGGCTCTGCCCTACTCGGTTTCCAACTCAATATCGCAACGCCCAAGGGTTACGAACCTAATAAAGAATACCTTGCCAAGTCAAAGACAGTAGCCCTTGTGAATGATCCAAAAAAGGCAGTTACTCATGCTGATATAGTCTATACTGATGTCTGGGCATCAATGGGTCAGGAAACAGAAGCTGAGGCGCGCAAAGAGATATTCAAACCATTTCAGGTGAATAGCCAACTCCTCGAGTTGGCAAACAAGAATTACCTGGTCATGCACTGTTTGCCTGCGCATCGCGGTGAAGAAATCACGGACGAGGTAATAGAAGGCAAGCATTCGATTGTCTTTGACCAAGCTGAGAATCGGCTCCATATCCAAAAGGCAATCATGGTCTGGCTCTTAAAACAATAAGTTAGTATTCATGAACTGGCATTGTAAAGAGGTTGATGAAATCCTTCAGTCCCTGAATTCGTCTGAACAGGGATTAACTACAGAAGAGGCTAGGGAACGCCTCATAAGTTGTGGCCCTAACACAATAAAACAAGTCAAAAAGAGAACGATCTTACAAATGGTTTTTGATCAATTCAAGGATTTCATGATTCTGGTGCTTATTGCCGCGGCGGTCGTTTCAGGTATCATTGGTGAACCCAAAGATACCATAGCTATTTTGGTAATTGTAATTCTAAATGCGGTAATCGGCTTTGTCCAGGAATACAGAGCTGAGAAAGCAATAGAGGCACTGAAGAAAATAGCGGCACAGGTAGCAACAGTAATCAGGGATGGAGAGTCAAGCAGTATCCCTGCTTCTGATATTGTGCCTGGTGACATGATATTACTTGGGGCTGGAAACATCACACCAGCAGACATGAGGCTTATCAAAGTCGCACATTTCAAGATTGATGAATCATCACTTACCGGCGAGTCCGTACCTGTAGAAAAACATACAAATCCCCTTCAGGATGATATGATGCCCCTGGGTGATAGAAAAAACATGGCGTACAAAGGAACCATAGTTACTTATGGTCGGGCAAATGGGGTCGTCGTCTCAACTGGAATGAACACAGAATTTGGAAAAATCGCCACGATGCTTCAAGAACAGGTGGAAGTAAGAACACCGCTTCAAAAGAGGCTTGCGAAGTTTGGAAAGAAACTGGCTATTGCAGTACTTGCGATATGCGCCCTGGTCTTTGGTATCGGCCTTATCAGGGGGGAACCGCCCTTATTGATGTTTCTGACTGCTATTAGCCTTGCAGTCGCGGCTATCCCTGAGGCTCTTCCAGCAGTCGTAACCATCTCCCTCGCTATCGGCGCGAAGAAAATGGTCAAACAGAACGCCCTCATAAGAAAACTCCCAGCGGTAGAAACCCTGGGTTCGGTTACTTATATCTGTTCAGATAAAACCGGAACTTTAACTCAGAATAAGATGGAGGTTCAGGAGATACACATTAGTGGCAAGACAATTAAACCTGAGAATATTTCCACTCAACAACGCTCAATAAGCAAGCTATTCATGGCAATGGCACTCAATAATGATGCAACTCGGCAAAAAGACGGTGAATATCTTGGCGACCCTACAGAGATTGCCCTTTATACGATTGCTGAAGAGAATAGATATAAAAAAGAGGACTTGCTCAAGAATTATCCACGGGTTGCTGAGATTCCTTTCGATTCACAAAGAAAATGTATGACTACTTTCCACAAAACACCTGAAAAGGGGTATATTTCTTTTACTAAAGGTGCCATCGAAACTTTAATCGAGAAATCTGCAAATGAGCTGAATATTAATGGAAAATCTGAAATTGACAAGGAAAAGATTCACCGTATGAGTGAATCAATGGCTCAAAGAGGTTTAAGAATACTTGCGTTTGCAATGAGAAATTGGGAGAACTTGCCGGAAGACATGAATACGGAAAACACTGAAACAGCCCTCACATTCCTGGGGTTTGTAGGGATGATAGACCCACCAAGAAAAGAGGTAACAAAAGCAGTAGCATTGTGTAAATCCGCCGGCATTAATCCGGTGATGATAACTGGCGACCACCCAATAACTGCAAAGGCGATTGCCAAAGAACTTAATATAATTGATAATGATGAGGAAGTTTTAACGGGCCGAGATATTGGAAAACTATCAATCAAGGAATTAGAAAAAAAAGTTGAGGATATAAGGGTATATGCCAGGGTTGCGCCCGAACAAAAACTTAAAATTGTGAAGGCACTGCAAAATCAAGAACAGTTTGTGGCAATGACTGGAGATGGTGTTAATGATGCTCCGGCATTGAAAAGCGCTGATATCGGCATTGCCATGGGTATAACCGGCACTGATGTCTCGAAAGAAGCATCAGATATGATACTGCTCGATGACAACTTTGCTACAATCGTCAGGGCGGTGAAAGAAGGAAGGCGAATATTCGACAATATCCGTAAGTTCATAAAATACACAATGACCAGTAATGCCGGTGAAATATGGACGATATTTCTCGCACCTTTTCTCGGGCTTCCGATTCCTCTTTTGCCGATTCATATATTATGGATTAATCTTGTAACTGATGGGTTACCAGGACTTGCTTTGACTGCAGAGCCAGAAGAAAAAGGGATAATGAAAAGGCCGCCAAGACACCCTAAGGAAAGTATATTCGCTCACCACCTCGGTCTGGATATTATCTGGGTAGGCCTTCTAATGGGTGGTGTTTCAATATTTTCTCAGGCGTGGGCAATAAAGACCGGCCATACCTCGTGGCAGACCATAGTATTTACTGTCCTGTGTTTGAGCCAAATGGGTAATGTACTCGCCCTCCGCTCCGAAAAAGAATCGTTTTTTTCTTTAGGCCTATTTTCTAATATACCACTAGTTGGTGCTATCTTTTTGACCTTTGTGCTTCAGATGGCAATAATATATATACCGTTTCTAAATTCTATATTTAAAACCCAGCCATTAACATTAAATGAACTTATTATCTGTTTACTCCTATCCTCAGTCGTATTTTGTGGAGTTGAAACAGCGAAGTGGATAAGAAGAAGGCAAAAAAAGTGAATACTGTTCGAGGTAAGTTTGGTATTTTGGTCCGCCACGCTACTTGGCGGATTTAGGTATTTGATCCGCCTTAGGCGGATTCGAGGAGGTTTTATGGCTAAGCATAAAATAACAATTCTACCCGGTGATGGAATAGGTAAAGAAGTCATTGAAGCCGCAAAAATCGTGCTCGACGAGATTGCACTCGATGCTGAATATATTTATGGTGATATTGGCTGGGAGTTCTGGTGTAAAGAGGGAAACCCTCTGCCTGAAAGAACAATCGAGATGCTCAAGAAAACAAACTGCTGTCTGTTTGGTGCTATTACATCAAAACCAAAAGAAGAGTCTGAAAAAGAACTTATACCTGAACTACAGGGTACAGGGTTATCTTATTATTCACCAATTGTCGGATTACGCCAGTTATTCAATCTGTATGCAAATATGAGACCAGCCAAGGCATATCCTGGCAATCCACTCAATTACCGGGATGATATAGACATTGTAGTATTCAGAGAGAATACCGAGGGTTTATATTCTGGCGTCGAGTTCCATCCTTTGCCCGACGAGATTAAAGCAGTACTTCTTAAACATCACATAAAGATGAAGAAATTTAAAGATGTTGCGGCTGACAAGATTGCCTTGTCCTGCAGAATATTCACAGTTGAGGGCTGTCAGAGAATTATAAGAAAGGCATTTGATTATGCGAAAAAGATGAATAGACCAAGTGTGACCATCGTTGAAAAACCAAATGTATTACGAGAAACATCAGGATTGATGGTAAGAGAAGCAAGAAAGATTCAAAAAGAAGAGTATCCTGATATTGAACTATGGGAGGCAAATATTGATGCGATGTGCATGTGGTTGGTAAAGAATCCCCAGAATTATAGCGTGCTTGTTTCGTCAAACATGTTCGGTGATATTGTCTCTGACCTTTGTGGTCAACTTGTTGGTGGACTCGGTTTTGCTGCCGGCGCAAACCTGGGCGATGAATATGCAGTATTTGAGCCGGTGCATGGTTCAGCCCCTAAATACACTGGCCAGTACAAAGTAAATCCAATTGCTACACTTCAGACAGTCAGACTCATGCTTGAATGGCTTGGTGAAAATAATAAGGCAAACAGATTAGAGAAAGCAATTGCCCTTAATATCAAAGAAGGAAAGGTAAAGACCTATGATTTAGGCGGCGTATCAAAGACCTTTGAAGTAGCAGAGGATATTGCAAAGAAATACAGACTTTTTCCTTGATTATTCCTCAATCATAAGTATAATAAGAAAATGAACTCAAGAAGCATTATCCGTTCCTTAATTAGTAATCCTGTTAGAAAAATACTCGCCATAATTTTCGCATTTGGTCTTTGGTCTTTTGTTGCCCTCGATGAAAACTACGCGTACCGGAAAGATATCAAAATAACCTACACAAACCTCGCCGACTCTTTCATGATCGTCGACTCTGTCCCAACGATTAATGTCTCATTTATTGGTCGCGGTGGATCACTTTTGAGTACCTGGGCAGCACCACCCAAGGCGCGTTGTGACCTCGCCGACAGGGAGATTGGAACTAATACGATCCCCACAAGTGAGTTCTTGATACCAACTGGTTTTCCTGACTTGAAGTGGACTTTCAATGCCCCATCAATAGCCGTGACAATAGACAAAAGGATTACAAAAATAATCGGGGTTAATGTACCGTTCAAAGGTGCCCTTAAACAAGGTTACTCAATAAGCGAGGTCGTCGTGTTGGATACAGTAAGCGTTACAGGACCACGCAATATCTTGCTCGACCAGAAAGAAGTATTGACTGAAACACTCGACGTCAAGAACAAACGATCATCATTCTTGGCAAAACTAAGAATCGCAGAAATGTCAGAGCTATTCGAATTCTCTAGAGAAAACGTACAAGTTGAAATCAAAGTAGACACAACTATTGAGAAGTTGTTCACGAATATACCACTAACCCTGCTTTTTACACCTGAACAGCGTGTGTCATCTGAGAAAATAAGTCTTGATACACTTATCGTCCAGGGACCGAGTAATAGAATGCATGGTCTTGAGAAAAAAGATATCACTGTAAAGATAACGCTGACAAAGCTACCGGCAGGAGACCACGATCTCCCAGCCACGATAGTATTACCACAATATATTAAACCGGTAAACTCAGTGCCGAAAAAATTCAAAATCACGATTTATTAAAAGGGATACACTTAAATCATTGCTGGCCATGGTGAAAATACCAAGAATCCATAGTACGAAACATGGTTTTCTTATTCTGCTCTTTTCCTTCATCATTACCCGGATATTCTACTATCTTATAGGTATTCGTTTTGATATCACTCCGCTTTACTGGTTTTTCCAATTCATCGACCCTCAGTTATTGCAGACCGAGTTGCTCAAGAGTATCTTATATCTCCACACGCAACCCCCTGGTTTCAACCTGTTTCTCGGATCGATCATTAAACTTGCCAATAACAATGAGGCGCTTGCTTTTGCTCTAACATACCAGGCAATTGGTCTAATCATGATCTTGAGCCTTTACCTAGTACTTAGAAAACTGGCTATTCCCTTACGCATCGCCTTGCCACTTACTATGTTTTTCGCGATAAGTCCTCCAGTAATCCTTCTCGAAAACTGGCTCTTCTATACCTATCCAGTAACCTGCCTGCTCGTGCTTTCAGTAATCTTCCTCAATTATTATCTTGATGAACACATATACACTTATTTATTCTTATTCTTCTCAACTCTTTCTTTGATCGTATTGACCAGGTCACTTTTCCATCCCATCTGGTTCATCATCATATTAATTGGGGTAATCGCATACAACCGTGACAATGCTAAACGAATAATACTGTGTGCTCTTTTCCCTATGCTTGTTATAGGTAGTGTCTACGTTAAAAACTACGTCTTTTTTAAGCAGGTTGGTCTCTCATCTTGGTTTGGTATGAACCTGGCAAAGATGACACTGACTGTGCCTTGGGATAAAATAAAGCCGCTGGTGGAAAAAGGGGAGTTATCTGGTATTGCAACAATTATGCCCTTTCAAACACCTGAGACATACCAGGAGTATGCCAATTTCGACACCCTAACCTGTATCAGAGTACTCGACAGAAAGTACAAGTCAACTGGATTTGTTAACCTCAATCACATCGGCTATATACAGGTGTCACAGCAATACTTTGTCGCAGCCAAGTACCTGATAAGAAAATACCCTCACTATTATGGCTTATCAGTAGTTAAGGCATGCTATGCCTTTTTAAGACCTTGCTCTGATTCAATGATCATTCGAAACAAGAATCGCCGCGTCATAGGAACCTGGGTTAACATCTACGAAAATTACCTTGTCGGTGATATCTTGAGTCGGGTCTGGAATACTCACTATACAAACCGTTACGACAAGGAGCGTAAAGTACACCTTAATTTTCTGTATTTCCTCGTGCCGGTACTTTGTATCTGGGGTTTGATCACAATTGCCAAGGGCGCAATTTTGTTCAAATACCGCAGGGTTGAACTGATAACCATCACCTATGCCATGTTCAACATCATATATGTCATAATTGCCGGGAATCTTCTTGAGGTCAGTGAAAATATGCGATTTCGCTTCCTTATTCTACCGCTTCTCTACATATTTTTAGCAATTTGGTTCAAGTATTTGTTCAATAAGACCAGGCGAACTTGACAACTAAAATTTTTGGGATATAATGGAGAATGAAAGCAGGAAATTTTTTACAGTTTTTGCGAGGATGGCGGAATTGGCAGACGCGCTGGATTTAGGATCCAGTTCCATCACGGAATGGGGGTTCAAGTCCCCCTCCTCGCATGTTCTGGAGGTGCCCTTTGCACTATGATATTGCTACAGATAAAGCGACTGAAAAAGAAATTGATATAATCGTACCCGCCACTGAATTAGCTCGCTTCATTAAAATCGAAATCAATAACTTAAGAAAAGACCTTTCGCTCAAAGGTTTTCGCAAAGGCAAAGTACCTGAGAGTTTAATAAGAACAAGATATCACGATACGCTTAAAGCCCAGGCAATGAATGGTCTGGTTACTGAGTCCTTTTTCAAAATCATTACAGAAAATAAGTGGCGTCCAGCATCCCGGGCTGAAATGAAGAACCTTAAGGAAGACGATGAGATTAAATTCCGTCTGCGTTTTGAAACCATCCCAAATTTTGAACTTGACGACTATGTCGGCATCGAGGTTTTCCAAGAAGAACCACTGCCTGAGGATTTTCTGCTTGAACAGGCAATAAAAGAACTCCGTGAGCAACATGCAAATATCAGAGAAACTACGCGCCCTGCTGTTGTAGATGATTTTATCACCATGGATATTGAAATATTTGAGAACGACAAGACAAAAGAAAATCAACGAAATCTTAAGGTGCGCATTGGTGACCGGAACTTGCCGGATGAAATAAATAAAGCATTGGTCGGTGTAAGGAAAACAGAAAAAAAGCAGGCACGTGTTGATAAACAAACTTATAAGATATACATAAAGAAAGTCGAAGAAAAAGTCTTGCCCAATATCGATGCTGATTTTGCCAAAGCACAGAAATTCGAAGGTATCGAAGAACTGCGCAAGAAACTACTGGAAAATGCCAAGAAAATCGAAGAAAAGAGACTTGAAGATATTGTCAAAGAATCGCTTTCTAATATCCTTTTAGAAAGAAATCAATTTGAAGTACCCAATGCACTAATTGAGAACGAATACCGAACTATACTGCAAAGATCAAATACGCCTGATTCAGAATCGAATAAGGAAAGATTCCGGGGACCAGCTGAAAAGCGTGCTCGATTAGATCTGATAATAAATAAAATTGCTGATAAAGAAAATATTCAAGTAAAAGAGGAAGAAATCATGAATCTCGTTACGGCAATGGGCGTCAAACTGAACGACGAAAACCGAGAAAGCATTGTCAGCTATATAGGCAACGTCCTGACCAAAGAGAAAACTATTGATTTTCTTTATAAGAATGCAAAAATCAGCAAAAAAAGTCGGATAATATCGCCAAAGGAGGACATCAATGATACCCGTTCCGTTCGTCATAGAGCAAACCGGCCGGGGTGAGCGCGCTTATGACATTTACTCGCGTCTCCTCAAAGAACGAATAATATTTATTGGCACACCAATGGATGATACTGTGGCAAATTTAATCATTGCTCAGTTGTTATTCTTGGAAGCTGACGATCCATCCAGAGACATATCGCTTTACATCAATTCACCAGGCGGTGTAGTTTCATCAGGCCTTGCCATATACGACACAATGCAGTTTGTCAGACCCCCGGTTTCAACAATATGTATTGGCATGGCAGCGTCCATGGCAGCGCTTTTGTTGGCGGCCGGTGAGAAAGGCAAAAGATTTGCCCTGCCCCATGCCCGTATAATGATCCATCAACCAGAAGGTGCCTTTTCAGGACAAGCATCAGATATTGCCATTCATGCAAAAGAAGTACTCACAACAAGAGAGATTCTGAACAAGATATTTGCCAAGCACACGGGTCAGACTGAAGATAGGATCGACAAAGATACTGACCGAAATTTCTTTATGTCTGCTCAGCAAGCCAAAGAGTACGAGATAATCGATGATATCATGAAAAAGAGGAAAAAATAATACCAAAAAGGTATACTTAGGGTGTATGAAGTATAAGAAACGACCGGTGCAATGAGTGTTTTTACAAACATATATTTAAACTTCAGCAAAAGGAAGTTCCTCAAGCCGTTCAAGCCTTTGTCCACTAAAAAGCGAAGAAGTTTTCTGGTCTCCGCACCCACTCAAGCAGCTGAATTTGTGAAAGTTATACCTTATGTGACAGGGTTGAAGAAAATCGGGGATATAGTAATGATTGCACCCCAGCACCATGAGACAATATGCAGTTTCATCAAACCTAAGAACTTCCAGATCATCTTCTATAACATCCCTCCCCTGGTCCTATCAAAAGAATATGATGGACTAAAAAGACAACTGAGTCAAAAGCGGTTTCACTATATTATCGAGTTGAACAAACCAGCCAATATCTCGCTCCCCTATCTGACCACTACAGAAAGAAGGATCTGCTTATATGACCAAACCAAGTTCCCTTACTACAATATTATGCTCCGAGATAGTGCCGAGTCTTTGTGTAGTTTTTTTGCAACCAAAAAATATGATCCCAAAAAAATCTTTACTTTTTATGTTCAGGATATAAAAAGTACAATGAAGAAGTACAAGAAAAAACGACCATTACTGTTTGTCAACGGTACCGACAAGATTGACTGGCAAGGTGATACAATCACTATTGGCAAAGACATATCTGCCGACTCACCTGAAGCATATAAACTCCTTGTCGGCGCTGATGCTTACTCCGGTCAGCATGACGTATTCTATGAGTTTGCTAAAATTTTCTCCAGGGAAATATTAGAGTGACAAAGATAATATCAGAGCCGGTCAAAAAGATCCTGGGTCAAATAAACAACCTCGATCTCGGGGATATCAATGTGCCAAAAATCACCCACGCCCTGAGCATGGGTCTGGGCGGTTACGGATGTGCGGTCATTTCTCAAAAAAATGGCAAAGCTAAGCTTGAGTACTATGAAGGCATCACCAAAAAAGAATTCGTTAAGAGAATGAAAAATCCGAAAGACCTCTTGAGTTTTGTTTTGAAAATCGGTGATCAGATTTACCGGCTCTTAATCCTACAGAAGAAGGAGCGCCATCTTACAAAAGCACAAAAAGCTGACATCAATACCCTGCTCTCGATAATTTCCATGGCATTAACAATGAGACAGGTCTCCAAAGATCGAATCACAGAAACCCAGATCATAAATCAGCTTAATTTGAATATTACCACAAGTCTTGACGAAAACAAAATCATTAGGAATCTTGAGTCCGCGGCACGTCGTATGCTCAAAATTAATGATATATTTATCTTCTACCGCCGTGATGATTCTTTTGTCGGCAGCAAAAATTCATTCAAGATTATCAATCTACCCAAGGCTATCTACAGCAAACTTTTCAAAGTTCAACAGATATTCACCGTACCGAAAAGCCGAGTCGCTTCACTTAAGAAGATAATCCCGATTAAGACTGTCCGTGATGTTACCTTCATACCGTTCACTATAAAAAATGAATTGCGGGGGTTCTTTACGCTCCCTGGAAACATAATGATATTAAGCAGAAACTTTGTCTTAACCCGTATCAAATTTTTGGCGAACCAAGCTGGCCTTGCCCTGGAAAGGATTGATCTCTTTCGCAAAATGAACAGTGCATTACGAGAAAGCCATGGACTGCAAGACCTGATAAAGATTATGATATCTTCTCTCGACCTTTCGTCCTTATCTACCGAAATTCTGCAAAGGGCACAAGAGTTTCTTGGTTTCAAACGCATCCTATTCTCGATTTATGACCCAGAACTACAAAGTTTCCGCCGCATAACCGGCGTCGGTATCTCAGCAAAAAAATTAAAAGAAGCCCAGGCAATACATCCGCCCCTCGAGGCAATTATGGAGCTATTCAATAATCGTTATCGTATATCAAATTCATATTATGTGCCGGCTAAAGATGCGCAAATAATTTGTAAGAAAGTCAAGCATTATGAATTGTATAAATCAACACCCATAAAAAATCGTATCCCTGAATTGTGGGACCCAGGTGATATCTTTGTCTCGCCAATATATTCAAAAAATCGTGAAATCGTTGCTCTGCTTTCGCTCGACATGCCGATGAACAACCTCGCGCCAACATTAAACAACGTTAAACTTCTAGAAATATTTGACGACTTTCTCGGCATGGCTATAGAAAATTCTCAATTGTTTGAAAAAATTGAAAGGCTGTCAAATACTGATGAGATGACCGATGTCTACAACTACCGGTTCCTCAGGGAAAAACTTAAATCTCTGATAAAAAATAGGGTTTCGCCGATTTCCCTGATCATGATTGACCTCGATAATTTTAAAGAGTGTAATGATAGTCTCGGACACCTGTATGGTGACGAAGTACTGAAGATGTTTTCCGAATGTCTTGTTGATGCCATTGGCAAACGCGGATATGTTGTGCGGTACGGCGGTGATGAATTCATTATTCTGCTACCAAAGACCAGCAGAAAAAGCAGCAAGACGCTCATCGATAGAATCGGTAACTATTCGAATAAACATAAAACTTGTCGCGCCCATAAACCCTGCAGCTTTTCATACGGTATCGCAGTATACCCAAGAAACGGACTCAACCTGGGTTCATTAATCGACTATGCGGACCGACTCCTGTATCAACAAAAGGCTGAGAAACGCAATGAATATTAAAGGCAAATTCAGTTCCCGGACATTGGCGATATATTTCTTGATTGGCATAGGTATTATCGGCATCGTCACCTACATCTATTCCAACTACCTAATCCAGCGAATTGAGAAAGAAACAGAAACGACCTCGAGAATTTTCGCCAAATATGCTTTGAGCCCGACCATGGATGAACAGTCTCTACTTGAGTTGCTGTTTGAAGAAGTTATTCGAAAGATTGACTTCCCAGTAATAATGACCGATGCAGAAGGTAACCCGACATCATCCAAGAATATCGAGACGAACGATCTAAAAAAGGCGCTCGAAAAACTGAATAAGCACCAGACGCCGATTCCGATCATCATACACCATGATTCTGATTCAACCCTCGTTGGGTATGTCCATTATGGCTTATCTCCCTTCACCAAATCTCTGCAAATTTTACCTTTCGTTGAAACAGTATTTCTGATCGCCTTCCTCTTCCTGGGATTTTGGGGTTACCTTATTTACCGAAAAAGCGAAGAAGAAAAAATATGGAACTCTCTTGCTCGAGAAACCGCCCATCAACTCGCGACCCCATTATCGTCGCTTATCGGCTGGCTCGAGGCAGCCAAAGGGGAAGTGTCAGAGGATATCCATACCGGTATACGCGAAGATACACAAAAGATGAAAGAAGTACTGGAGAAGTTCTCCAGAATTGGTCTACCACCGAGGTTGGTGGAAAAAGAACCAACCGACATAATACGTAAGTCAGTGGAATATATGCGGAAACGTGCCCACACCAACATTGTCTTTCACGAGAAATACGCCCCCTTACCGGCAGTCAAATACGATGATATCCTGCTCGGCTGGGCAATTGAGAATATCCTAAAAAACGGCTTGGATGCCATCGGTTCAGACAAAGGAGAGATTACCATAAAGACATTTGTGGCCGGTGGTGCGGTCATTGAAATAAGGGATACCGGCAAGGGAATAAAGAAAGGAAAAGAGATCTTCAAACCAGGTTTTACAACGAAAAAATATGGTTGGGGTTTGGGTCTCGTATTGACGAAGCGTATCGTCGAAGAATATCATAAGGGGAAGTTAGTGCTAAAAGGAACTAGTTCCCGAGGAACCACATTTCAAATAATAATCCCAAAGGTGGAAAAATGAAAATTTTGTGGATAGATGATGAAATAGATCTGTTAAAGCCATTCATATATCTTCTTGAACAAGAAGGCTATGAAGTGAAGACGGCATCTTCTGGTGAAGATGGTGCAACCCTTGCCAGTAAAGAAGTGTTTGATCTTATCTTCTTGGATGAAATTATGCCGGGCGTCGATGGGCTGGAGGTGCTGAGAAAGATAAAAAATGAGAACTCGCAACAGTTGGTGGTGATGATTACTAAAAGCGAAGAAGAAGATATCATGAAGAAAGCATACGGCGGTTGGGTCGATGACTATATTACAAAACCATTCAGTTTCAATCAATTGCTTTCTGTTTTGAATCGTACGCTGAAGCGAAGAGTGATAATCGCTGAAAAAATGAACGAAGAGTACGCCACGCAGTTCAGAACTCATACTGATCCTACTAACTATAACGAATGGGTGGAATACTACCGGACGATTGTATCGTGGGATTTACGACTTCTTGAATTTGGCAACAAAAGCCTCAAAGAAATACAGGAAGAGCGAAAAAGAGAAGCCAATGCCGGATTTGCAAAATATATCGAAACCCAATACACAGACTTTATAAGAGGCAAGGGACCAGTATTGTCCCAAAACCTCTTTTCGAATTATGTCTTCCCTATATTGAAAGATGGACCGCTCCATCTTATCATTCTTGACTCAATGAGGCTTGATCAGTATTTCAAAATATCTCCTTATCTGCGTGACTTCTTTGAGATAAATACACAGTTCTATTACTCGATACTGCCAACCGCAACACCGTACTCAAGAAATGCCCTTTTTGCCGGACTTTTACCCCTTGAGATCGTGGAGAAATTACCACAATACTGGTCTTTCGAATCTAAAGGACAGAACCGATTTGAGAAAGAGCTGTTCAGCGAACAACTGAAGAGACATAACCTCCGTTTGAAATTCTCATACTACAAATTATCCTCAATCCAAGAGATCGAACGGAACCTCCAAAGAATCAGCAATGACAAAGCAGACATCTGCATAACCGTAATCAACTTCTTTGACCTCATCCTTCATTCAATACCAGGACGCGGCAACATGAAGGGGATGTTAGACGACGAACGGGTTTTCCTTAATTTACTGAGCTATTGGTTCCCGATATCCCCAATCTTTGAGCTTCTCAAGAATATATCCAAAAAGGATTGTCGCATCGTCCTCACTACTGATCATGGTTTCATCCGGGTACGCCGTCCCAGCATTATCTATGGCGGCCGGTCAATATCACCCAATCTCCGATATAAGTACGGTCCAGCGCTTAGAATAGACAAAAAAACCGCGTGGCTACTGAATAATCCCGGAGAGATATCACTGCCAAGCGATGATCCGTCAGTAAGATTCGCCATTGCCAAGGAGGATTATTACTTCATCTACCCAACAAAGCCAACCGAGTATGAAAAAGAGTTCAAGTATACTTTCCAGCATGGCGGTATATCAATGGAGGAAATGATCCTACCGTTCACGATCATGACCCCACGGTAAAACAGACAGTTACTGAGAAAAACAGTAATTAAGTAATTGGAACCTTTGAATCCTAACGGATTGGAAGAGAGCACTACGTGCTGGAAAGGAGCTGACGCTGGAAGGGAGCTGCGCTGGAATTGAATATGAAACGGAGTATGGAAGAAACGGTGAAACGGAGAAAAATAAATACCTAAAATCCAAAATGCCTAAATGCCTAAATAAACCAAAGAAACTAAACTAATGCTATTTACGATTTAAATTCCATCCCGCACTTTCAGCAAAAGTGCGTGGGTCCATTCCATTGTGTAACACTCATTTCCATACGAAGTATCCCTTCAAGTGCGAAGCAGTCATTTCCATAAGAAGTATCTCTTCTATGCTTAGCATCATTTCTCTCTAATCCCTATTCCCTGTTCCCTAAAAAATGGGGGGCCCCCACCGGAGGGCGAAGATCAAATAAAGCAGAGGCCCCAAGAAGTTTGGCAATCAGAATCGATTGCCCATAAATGTTATTGTTTAAATTTAAACGGAATTGTTATCTTCTGTTCGAACGGTACTCCATCCTTGGTTGCTGGTTTGAATTCACATTTCTTAGCTGCTGCCAAGGCTTCAGCTTCGCATGCTGGATTTCCAAAACTGGAAAGAATGGTTGCACTCTTCACTTTTCCATCCGTACCGACAACAACGCGCACGTTAATCGTCCCTGCGGCACCAACTGCCTTCGCGGCTTCAGGGTATCTTGGTTGAACCCGTTTAGTAATCGTAACCCTGGTCACAATTGATGGTTTGGGTGGTTCAGGTGGTGTGATAGGTGGGGTTCCAGCTCCAGTATCAGGGGATGTTGTAGACATTGCCGCTGTATCTCTCTTAGCAGCTGCCTCTAAGAGCTTTTCGGGTGCGACGATTTCTGGTGGTTTTTCGCTCGATACCTCAGCTTTGGGTTCTGCGGGTTTTTCAGTCGGTGTTGTACTTGTATCGACTGCTGGCGGAAGCGAAGCTATCGCAACCCTTCGTTCTGCCTCAGGGATCCAATATGTATAGGCACTGGCTAAAACAAACCCTTGATCAGCACCTTTGACCCTCTTGTATGAAGCTGAAATATCATTAGCCACAATGAGGAAGGTATAGGGGATATCCTCATATACAACCCTTTGAAATTCATTCCAGATCTCTTCAGCTTTTTTCCTATTGAGCATAGCAACACCAAGGTCAATAAGGGAATCAACTACCGTATTCTTATAACCAACAAAATTGAACCTCCCTTTTGCCGGGTCTGAATACCAATAAACCGTCGGATCGATCTTTTCACCCACACTCCAACCCATAATAAAACCATCAAAGTCTCGCTTCACAATGGCTTCAATAAACGATCTGGTATCCAGAGTCCGTGCATTGACGCGAATACCCAGGGCTTTTAGATCTTGAGCAACCAGCTCAAGGATCTTTACTCTTTCGGCGTTTTCAACATTGGTGATTATGTTTAGAGTGAAATCCTTCCTGTCTATATCCAGTATCTTATTACGATTCCGATCCTCAAAGCCTAGCTTCTCAAGTATCTTCTTTGCTTCAGGTGGATTGTGCTTAATTGGCTCAACACCTTCATTATACCCCCATGATGACGGTGGCAATGGTCCAAGCGAAATTGCACCCATGCCAGCAAAAACTTCTTTCAAAATTTGCTTCGTGTCAATCGCCATGGTCAGTGCCTTACGAATCTCTTTGTTTTTCAGATGCTGATTATTGAAATTCCACCCTATATAGGTAAACGTATTACCCGGTTTTGTATCGACCTTAATGTTCTTGTTATTGGCAAGCTCTTTAGCCCGGGCAGGTGTAATATTGAAAACCAAATCAAGATCACCAGCAGAAAAATCCTTCATCATCTTGTTGATATCAGCGTAGTATGTTATGTAGATTTCATCTAAAGGTGGCCGACCACGATAGTATGCATCATTATAGATCAGGATAAGACCTGATCCAGGTATCCACTCCTTTATTTTATAGGGTCCGTTGCCAACAATAGTTTTTGTGCCAAAATCGGCGCCGGCTTTTTCAAAAATATGTTTTGGTACCGCCATAATGTCAGAATCAGTGAGCAGATCAGCGTATATCTTGTTAAATGTGAATCTGATCGCATAAGGTCCAACAATCTCAACGTTCTCAATAAATCTCAGGCTGGCAATATTGGAATAGTTCGTTTTTGGGTCATTCATCTTCTCATAGGTAAAATATACATCAGCGGCAGTCACTGGCTCACCATCCCACCATGTCACATCAGTCCGTAGATAATATGTGATCGAAGTCAGATCTTCAGAGAACTCCCAAGAAGATGCTAGTTCGGGCTTCATCTTACCTGTTTCAGGGTCGATGCGATGGAGATGCATAAAAAGAAGATCAAGAATATCATTTGAACCGAACATAGATGGGGCAAGTGGTGAAATGACGGCTGGCAGATCAGTGGTCCCAATAACGAGTTTACCACCCTGCTCACCAGTCAGCATCTCTTCTTTTTTTGTACATGCAGAAATCATCAATATGACACTGATGAATAAACACGCAAATTTCTTCATATTTGCCTCCTAATATCCATATACATTATAACTGCGATTTTATTCCTGTCAAGGCTATATCTCGAACCGACCGTGACAACAACTATTGATCTAATTCCGTGAAGTCTCACCCACTCAACCATTTTGCCCCCTAAACCATTCAATTGTTTTCTCTAAACCATGCTCAAGGCTTATTAATGGCTCCCAACCCAATAATTGCTTTGCTTTGGAGATATCTGGTCGGCGTTTCTTAGGATCGCTATCTGGCAAGGGATAAAATCGGTATTCGCTTGCGCTAGAACATAATCTCTTTACCATATCAGCAAGTTCGAGTACTGTGTACTCTGCAGGGTTTCCCAGATTAATAGGATGTGGATAGTCAACCTCCACTGCCTTAGTAATGGCATTAACCATGTCGCTGATATAGCAGAAGCTCCTGGTCTGCTTACCATCTCCGAAAATCGGCAAGGGATTATTTTTCAGAGCTTCTGATATGAAGGTAGGGACCACGCGTCCGTCACCGGCATGCATCCTTGCACCATAAGTATTGAAGATACGTCCAATACCGATCTTTGTGTGTAGTTTTCTATGGTATGTCAAGGTAAGTGTTTCAGCAAATCTCTTACCCTCATCATATACCGCACGTGGACTGACTACATTCACATTCCCGAAATATTCCTCTTTCTGGGGATGGGTTTCTGGATCACCATATACCTCACTCGTCGAAGCAAGAAAGAACTTTGCTCCTTTCTTTGTCGCCAATTCAAGCATGTTGTAGGTACCGACCGACATCACGCGCAATGTTTCAATTGGATACTTCAAGTAGTCAAAAGGACTGGCCGGACACGCAAAATGTAATACAAAATCGACATCGTCAAGAATATCATGGGTTACGCAGACATCCTGCTTTATTAATTCCAGCTTCTTATTCCCATTGTGCGGTGCGATATTTTCTTCTTTACCAGTAATCAAATTATCAATCACCACTACCTGATTTCCAGCCTTCAAATAGTAATCAACTAAGTGGGAACCGATAAAGCCGGCACCGCCTGTTATCACGATCCTCATCTGCCAATACCTTTGTAAATAAATCCCCGCGCCGCCATTTTTTCTGGCTCAAAGACATTGCGACCGTCAAAAAATACTGGTTGACGCATAAGATCTTTGATCTTCTCCAGATCAAGTTCCTTGAAAACATCCCATTCTGTAATCAGCGCGATCGCATCGACATCCTTAGCCACACTGTAGGCATCTTCGCAATACTCAATGTCAGGCATGATTTGCTTGGCTCGATCCATCGCGACTGGATCAAAAGCCTTAATCGTTGCGCCACGCCGTTGCAATTCCTGGATAATCGTTATCGACGGAGCAAATCGCATATCATCGGTATTGGGCTTAAATGCTAAACCAAGCACCCCAATTTTCTTGTCTTTAAGGTTCCACAACATTTCCTCAAGTTTGTTAACGGCATGCAGCATCTGTTCATTATTGATATTTTCCACTTCTTTCAAGAGACGGAAATCATAGCCCAATTTCGCCGCGATGTTGATAAACGCACTAAGGTCCTTGGGAAAACAGAATCCACCAAAACCAACACCCGCATCGAGGAATTCACGACCAATTCTTTTGTCAAAACCGACCCCTTTAGCAACTTCCAGGACATCAGCACCTGATTTCTCACATATTATAGAAATGGCATTAATAAAAGATATCTTGGTGGAAAGTAGCGCGTTCGATGCGTGCTTAATTAACTCTGCACTTGCAATGTCAGTCACTATCTTTGGTGCATCCATTGGTTTATACAATTCCAAGAGCTTTGTCTTAGCCCGCTCACTCTCAACCCCGAGCACCACTCTATCAGGATGTAGGAAATCGCCGATTGCCGACCCCTCGCGTAGAAATTCGGGGTTAGAAGCTACGTCAAAATCCCTTACCCTCTTGCTAAACCTTTCAATCACCGTTCTAACCCACTTGCCGGTCTGAACAGGGACTGTGCTTTTTTCGATTATTATCTTATACTCATTCATGGCTGCACCGATTTCCTCAGCCACTTTTTCAATTTGCGAGAGATCTGGTTCACCATCGTCTTTGGGGGGCGTTCCAACCGCAATAAATACAAAAAACGAATTCTCAACACCCCCTCTTATCGACGTTGTAAAACGCAACCTCCCTGCCTTAACGTTCTTTGCGATCAATTCTTCTAACCCGGGTTCATATATCGGCACACCACCTTGGTTAAGAACATCGATCTTTTTCTTGTCATTATCAACACAAATGACCTCATGTCCTATCTCAGCAAAACAGGTCCCGGATACAAGACCAACATACCCTGTCCCAATCATGCAGACCTTCATTATTTAACCTCCTTACAGAATAAATGCCTAAATTCCTAAACACCTAAATGCCTAAAACCCTCACACCAAAAACTTTGATGTAGGGGTAAAAGCAAACTATCGCTTCTTAAAGAATATGAAAAACACTCCGCCCACAAGTGAAAGTAGAAAATACAGAAAAAACGACACCAAAGAAAAAACCACTGATATTTCAGGTGCAAAGCCAACCCGTGAAAAAAGAATTACGTAGAAATACTCCCTAACCCCAAGCGCATTGAAAGAAATCGGTATCATACATAGAACATTGATAATCGGCACATAGATAAAGAACGGCAACACACTCACCTTACTGGTAGACATGCCCTGCATGACAAGAAAGGGACCGATTGCCAGTAGCGCCTGGATTACTACTGAATGCACTATGCATAAGGTAATCGTTCCCCATGCACCGCTAAAATCAGTAGCTGCTTCGTGTAAATGGTTCAATCGCTCGCCAATCTTCAGAATTCTAACCTTCTGGACTATCGGAGAAAGCTTTTTGTACATATGTTCTGAAAAGAATAAAAAAGTAATCACAACAATAACAATCAAACCAATGACAATAAACGGAAGAAACTCAGTCTGATGCTTGATGATAAAGAGGTATAATACGGCAAAAAAAGCAAATACGAATAATCCCACAAACCCAAGAATTCTATCGACCAGAACCGTAGCCAAGGCATCGGCACGCCGCTTTTTCATCGAATATAAGACTCTCATGACATCACCGCCTATTGTAGTTGGAAGAAAATTATTGAAAAAGGTCGCGATGAAATATATCACAATAGTCCGACCAAATGGGATACCAAACTTCTTATGGTTAAGAAGAACCTGCCATCGCCACGCAGAAACGATGATGAAAAGAAAATACGGGATGAGTGCATATAATAGGTAGCGTAGCTCTATGGACTGGATATTAGTGAGTATTTTACCTAAGTCCAGACGCCAGGCGAGAAGAGCCATAAGACCAATACCGATGGCAATTCTCAGTATTGTCGAAATTCTCTTACGGTTCTCTTTTTTCAAGTCGATCGAGAATCGCCCTAATGGATTCACCAATGAGGGCGAGGGAAAAGAACAAAATACCGGAAACAACAAGCAGAATGACCAGATACAGCAAAGGTCGATACCCGTGCTCAAAAAACCGAAGGATTATAGAAACGACACCGACCAAAACCCCGAGTGCGATTGAAAACAAACCAATCGATCCAAAATAAAGCAGTGGTTTCTTATTGAATGTCAACTGGAACTTCACTGCCAACAGATCAAAGAAGCCGATTAATATCCGTGATTTGCGTTGGTACTTAGGGATTCCATATTTTCTAGGTCTGAGTATTACGCGAACCTCGGCAATTTTGAAACCCGCCTCTTTTGCTAAAGGAACAATATAACGATGCCAGTCTTTACGCAGCGGGATTACATCGAGTACTCCTTTTCTAAGTGCTTTTATTGAATTCATATCATGAATCCTAAGGTGAAAAAGACGGCGCGCCCAGAAATTGTAAACATTGGATACAAACTTCTTTTCATAGTGACCTTGCTTCCAGCCGGTTGCGACATCTGCGCCGTTCTTGATAAGATTTACCAATTCAGGGATGTCATGAGGGTCGAATTGCAGATCAGCATCAAAAATTACAAGGATATCACCTTTGGCTGCCTTTGCTCCAGAAATAATCGCCTCTGTTTTCCCTAAATTTCTCTTGTGCCTTATAACCTTGAGATAAGGTCTCTTGTGTTCCTTAGCTATTTCAGACATGCCGTCCTCAGAACCGTCATCAACGAGTATAACCTCATAATTCCTTTGTTTTTTGATGAACTTATCAAATTCTTCGACTAAAAAGGGGATATTCACCGCTTCATTGTAAGCTGGCACAATGACTGAGATCTTCATACAAGCATATTATACTTATTCTTATATCTTAGTCAACCCAGCGATACGAATAGTTGACTTAGTCTATTTGACCGCCAACATGTCTTTCATGCTGTACAAACCTGGGGCTTTACCTACAATAAATCTTACCGCCTCAAGCGTACCAGCAGCAAAACAGCGCCTGGATGTTGCGTAATGGCGTAGTTCAATGAACTCACCATCCCCCAGAAACAACACCCTGTGTTCACCTACAACATCACCACCGCGTATTGAATTTATACAAACCTCGTTCTTGTTTTTCCCCCCGACAAATCCTTCTCGGCCATAGATAAAGGTCGTATCTGGTCTAGCATCCTTGATGACTTTTGCTATAGCCCTTGCAGTACCTGACGGCGCATCTTTCTTGGCTCGGTGGTGTGTTTCAATAACTTCTATGTCATAATCTTCTAGTACATTGGCTGAAGACTTGACTAAGTTGTACAGGTAATTGACGCCAACTGACATATTGGGAGACAGAAAAACTGGAAGATCCTTTGCTAATGTCTCGATATCGGCTAATTCTTTTTTAGAAAAACCGGTTGTACCGGTTACAAATGGCTTTTTGTAAACCTTGACCTTTTCCAAATTTTCCATTGCTGCTTTGTGGTTTGTAAAATCAACAATGCAATCAGTGTCCTCAATTACCGACTCTATATTATCTATGATTTTAGTACTTCCGAACACCTTGCCAATTGACTCATGGTTGCTTGCCTCGATACCAGCAATCACTTGAATATCGCTCGATTCCTCAACCGCACTCAGTATTTCCTTTCCCATCCGACCAGCTGCGCCACAAACAACTAACTTAATCATAATTCTATTCCGTAATCGATCAAAACCTTTTTCAGAATGGATACGTTTTCTTCACCCATCTCAACTAAGGGCAGACGCGGTTTACCACTTGGCATACCCAATAAATTCATTGCCTTTTTAAGCGGGATGGGATTAGTTTCAATAAACATAGCCTTGATAACCGGAAAAATCTCCAGGTGGATCTTCCTTGCCTGTAACAAATCGCCATTAGAAAATGATTCACACAACATAGCAACCTTATCAGGTAAAATATTAGCGACTACCGATATTACACCCTTAGCGCCGATTGCCAGCATGGGAAAAGTCAGTGAATCATCACCTGATAATATATCAAATTCATCACCACATAGCCGCTGGACCTCGGATACCTGGTCCAGGTTACCACTGGCCGCTTTCAAACCGACGATATTCTTGCAATCGTGATACAATCTGGCAATTGTCTTAGGCAGGATATTGCCGCCAGTTCTGCTCGGCACGTTGTACACAATAATCGGTATGTTGCTCGCTTTGCTAATCTCTCGATAATGTTCGTATAAACCTTCTTGTGTGGGTTTATTGTAGTAAGGCGTAACGACTAAAACCCCTTGAGCACCAAATTCCTCTGCCCGCTGAACTAATTTTATTGTTTTTGTCGTAGCGTTGGTCCCAGCACCAGCAATGACTGGCACCTTGCCTTTTGTCTCTTCAACCGCAATTCTGATTACGTGCTCATATTCCTCATCACTTAGACTCGGGCATTCTCCAGTAGTCGCACATGCAACAATGCCGCTCGAACCTTTTTCAATCAAGAACTTTATATTCTGCCTTAGCCCTTTTTCATCCAGAACGTTGTCTTTAAAGGGCGTGACAATCGCCACATAAGAACCTTTATACATAAATACCTCCAGGCCTAAAAAGGCTCATGCCTTTTTACCTTTTTTCAAAATATCATGAATACGCGTAAAGTCCTCAAGACTGTAGTAGTGAATAGTAATCGTCCCTTTATTCCTTTTCCATTCTATAATCACTCTCGTATGGAGCAGTTTTGACAATTCATCTTCAAGGATAAGCAAATTCGGTTCTTTTTCCGGACCAGGCACAATCCTTGGTCTTCGCTGTAAGCGTTTGAGCAAAGCCTCAGTAACACGGACCGAAAGCTGCTCTTCAACGATGCGTTCGGCAATCTGCACCATCCTCAGCTCGTCTTCGAGAACGAGCAATGCCCGGGCATGTCCTTGGTTGAGTTTACCGTTTCTTAAGAAACGCTTTATCTTTTCAGGTAAATTCAATAATCGGAGCGCGTTGGTTATCGTTGAACGGTCCTTACCAACCAACTGAGCAATCCGCTCATGTGTCAAATCAAACTTGGTGTGTAACTCCTCATAAGCTAATGCTTCTTCAATAGGGTTCAAATCCTTGCGATGGAGGTTTTCAATAAGCCCAATTTCCAATAGTTCCTGATCAGTCAGGTCTTTTATAAGAACTGGCACCTCTTTCAAACCGGCAAATTGTGCCGCTCGAAACCTTCTCTCCCCCGCTGCGAGGACAAACGTGTTACCAGTTCTTTTGACAATCAATGGTTCGATAATACCCTTTTCCTTTATTGAAGAAATTAAATCTTTAATATCTGATTCTTCAATCTTGGCGCGTGGTTGATGAGGATTCGGCTTTACGGCTTGTATCGATATCATGCGATACCCCTCTTGAAGCATACCGTCATCTTTTGTCGGGATTAGCGCCTCCAGACCTTTGCCCAATGCTCTTTTACGCATAAATCAAATCCCTTTTACGATATTCAATAAAAATATTGACATTGTAGTCGCTCAATTTATTGAGCATATCATTGTAGTCGCTCAATTCTTCAATTATGTTCCCCTCGATACTCGAGACAGACAGGACAGGTTTATTGAACATTAGAAGTGCCTGTCCGATAAATCGGACAACTACATTGATAGATTGATTCTTACGCATGATTCAATAATTCCCTCGTTAAATTCAAATATGCCTGAGCCCCGGTTGAAGAAATCTGGTAATGAATAACCGATTCACCATAGGATGGTGCTTCAGCAACACGTACGGACCGTGGTATGACAGTTCTGAATACCACATTAGGGAAGTGCTTCTGAATATCATCAACAACATCCCGGGCAAGGTTCAACCGTGCATCAAACATCGTCAGCAAAATACCTTCAATGATAAGGTTCTCATTCAACCTATTCTTTATTGCCTTTAGTGTTTTTAGCAATTTTTCCAACCCTTCCAGAGCATAATATTCACACTGGATTGGAATGATAACGCTATTACTGGCGACCAGACCATTTACTGTCAGAATCCCTAAAGATGGTGGGCAGTCGATAATGATAAATTCATAATCATCGTGCAATATAGTTAGCACTCTTTTCAGATGCATTTCGCGGCTTTCTTTTTCAACGAGCTCAATCTCCGCTCCAGCCAAATCAGGGGTTGAAGGCAATACTGAAAGACGCGGCCATTTTGTCTTGACTATTACTTGTTTAGTAAGGGCCGGTTCATAAAGGCAGTCGTAGACTGACATTTTCAAGCATCTATAATCGATCCCCAAACCACTCGTTGCATTTGCCTGGGGGTCAATGTCAACAAGCAATACTTTTTTTTCGGCAAGGGATAAGCCGGCGGACAAATTGACTGCAGTGGCGGTCTTACCAACACCACCTTTCTGGTTACATACTGCAATCCTTCTCATGCAGTTATTGTAGTTGAAAATGTCCAAAAGTCAATAAAAACAGAAGCAGATGTCGGATGCCAGATAACAGATACTGGATGATAGATGGTAGACGAAAGGTCATAGATTTCATTAATTTGTAGTTGTTTCTGCCTGAGGCAGACAGGTGATTTATCAAACAGTACCCAATCCCAACATCGTTGACAAAGTATTATATTTGAATAGAATGAATCAAGGAGGACAAATGGCATTTAATACCAAAAGATTTATTAATGATAAAGTTAAAGAAATAAAAAATAAAGTTGGAAACGCAAGAGCTCTATGTGCAACGAGCGGCGGCGTAGACTCAATGGTCTGCGCGTTTCTAGCATACCGTGCCCTAGGTAAAAATCTGATCGCGCTATTTATTGATGATGGCTTAATGAGGAAAAACGAACCACTAACCGTTGCGACAATGCTAAGAAAACGAGGAATCAGAACTGTTGTCATACGTGCTGCAAAGGATTTCTTTAGAGCGCTCAAGGGTAAAGAAGACCCTGAAGATATGCGCAAAGCGTTTCGAGATACTTTCTATAAAACCCTTGGCAAGGCTGTAAAAAAATACAAGGCTGACTATCTGATCCAGGGAACGATTGCCGCTGATATTGAAGAAACAAAAGGAAAAATTAAATCACAACACAATGTCCTTTCACAGATCGGCATAAATCCAAAAAAATATGGTCTCTCCATAATTGAACCTCTTGTGAAACTCTATAAACCAGGCGTCCGCAAAGTTGGAAAAGGACTTGGTTTACCGAAAGCGATATATCAAAGAATGCCTTTCCCAGGACCTGGTCTAGCAACCCGAGTTGTCGGTGAAGTAACGCCTCCGCGTGTCAAGATTGTGCGCAAGGCAACAAGCATCGTGGAAAAAGAACTGAAGAAATTCAAACCATTTCAGGCATTTGCCGTGCTTCTCAGGGATCGGGCTACCGGCATAAAAAAAGGCAAACGAGCATTTGGTAATATCATAATAATAAGAAGCGTGGAATCAAAAGATGCATTGACTGCAACGCCGACAAAAATACCATATACTGTTCTGGAGAAAATTCAAAAGCGAATAGTACGCGAAATACCTCAAGTCACCAAGGTTTTGTACGACATTTCGCCGAAACCACCGAGTACGATAGAGTATATTTAAACGCGTATTTGTGTTTCGTTATTCGTGTTCGTTCAATAATCTGCTTTTATCTTGATCTGAATGTTAGAATTTTAGTAACGTATCCTGTCCAATGCTTCTCGGGACACTGCGTCGATTGATAAATCCGAAGGCCCGAATTTTTCAAAGCGCCTTGTTCCAGCAAGAGCAATCATCACAGCATTATCCGTACAATATTGTACATCCGGGATATGAAGCTTCACGCCTTTTTCCTTGCTCAATCCCTGGAATTTCTCTCTTAATCGGCGGTTCACAGAAACCCCACCAACAATGCCGAGCTGCTTCACCTTCTTCACACCCAAAGCGGCAGAAACCACTTTAACCAGATGCTCAAGTGCGGCTTCCTGGAAATTCGCCGCGACGTCGCAACAACTATAACCAGGGTTATCCCGTGTATAATACAACACCGCGGTTTTCAATCCCGAATAACTGAAATTATAACCCTTTGGTTTGGGCACTGGGAATTGTACCGTACCCAATTCACCATGCAGGGCTTCTTTTTCTATATATGGCCCACCAGGGTAAGGAAGTTTCATAAGTTTTGCCACCTTATCAAATGCCTCGCCGCACGCATCGTCAAGGGTCTTTCCAAGGGTTTCGTAAGCGAATTCATCTCTTACATAGACGATTTCAGTATGACCCCCTGAAACGAGAAGCACCAAATACGGATATTCCAAGTGTGAACCATCCATTTGCAGAGCATAGATATGACCTTCAAGGTGATTGACCGCGATGAGCGGTTTATTAAGTGCTATAGAAAGTGCCTTGGCAAAAGACAAGCCGACGAGCAGCGCACCGATCAAACCAGGACCTCGCGTCACGCTAATCAGGTTAATATCATCTAACCCCAGATCAGCAATTTCTAAGGCGATTTTCATCAAAGGCATAATTATTTTAATATGATTTCGCGCGGCAAGTTCGGGAACTACACCACCGTATTTTGTATGCACAATCTGAGAAGAGACTAAATTTGCCAGAATTTTTTTATCTTCAATAATTCCGATGGCTGTCTCATCGCAAGAAGTCTCTATGCCAAGTGTAATCATGGTTTATTGTAATCAAATAATTGAAATAATCAAGATTTCTTTAGTTTACATAGTAAACTTTGATTCAAACAGATTTCAGCAGATGGAAACCGATGAATAACGTTTGGAGCGTTATTGTAATTAACCAATCAACCAACTCAGCGTGTCTTCAGTCCGCCATATTATGTGGCGGACGTGTCTTCAGCGAAGCATGACTACAGAAAATCGTGTCTGCAGCACATGCATGCAAATGCGCTGCAACGGTTATGGCACTTTGTGCGGTTTTTTCCCCGTTCGAACTCATAACCGCCCGCCGCAGGTCTCGACCTTTTGAGAGGAAGGGCTCATTACCGTGCTGAAAGCACGTTTACCGCTCTGTAAGAGCTTACTTTAGCACATTGACACATACGTAAATTTGGTTAAAGTAAACACGTGGTTGTTATTTTACTATTAATCGCCCTTGCTCCGTGTCTGTTTATGATGTGGTACTTTTACCACCGTGACAAATATGAACCTGAACCCAAGAAAAAAATCCTCAAGATATTCTTGCTCGGCGCAGTCATGGTCATCCCTGCAGCCATAGTAGAAACCATCCTATTATCTGGTCTGAACGCAATTATCAGTGGCATTATCAACATCTTTATCATGTCTTTCATAATCATCGCACCGACTGAAGAATTGCTGAAGTTCGTGGCTGTAAAGAAGTGGATATATCGTTCCCTTGAATTCGATGAGATTATGGATGGTATTGTGTACACTGTTGCAGCATCACTCGGGTTTGCGACGATCGAGAATATTTTGTACGTGCTGCAGCATGGTATTGGTACAGGTATTGCCCGGGCTTTTTTAGCGATCCCGGGTCATGCGTTTTTCGGTGCCTTGATGGGCTATTATATCGGACGCGCAAAATTCAACAAAGAAAAAGAAAAGAAACTCATTGTTAAAGGCGTGCTCCTCGCCATTTTCCTACACGGTCTCTATGATTTTCTCTTGTTAACCCAGACATTACTCGCCCTGCTTGTCATCGTGCTCATAATCATACTCGGATTATATGTCCGAAAGGACTTAAAAAAAGCCGAGCTGCAAAGCAAGAAAAGATTGAAGCTTGAAGCCGAAAAAGAACCATCGGCAGAAGAAAAACCACCAGTAGACGCAGAATCAGAGACCGCAGAAACTCCTTTAGCTGACACCGACGCAACCGAAACACCTTCAGCCGACACTAACAAACCACAAGAACCCACCACCTAATAACCACCCAATCCACCATTTAACCATTTAGCTATTGCGAAATTGCTTAATTAACAAATCAATAATTTGAGGTGTGAAGTGTATTGACAAATCAGATATGTTGAATACAATTAAACATGTTTAAGTTCAATAAAGCGTTATCAGGTGCGATTATTGTAGGTATATTAGGTATTTTCCTCGCCACAGTTGGTTTTTGGCGAACCCTGATGATTATCTTCTTGATAACCCTGGGTTATCTTATCGGCACCTATTTAGAAACCAGAAAAAAAGACGAAGAGTAAACGTTCATTTCAATAAAACATCTGAATCCTGCGAAAAAAATCTATTGCAGCGGGGGATTCCAAGTTAAAAGCTGTGGCGAGTGGATCAACCGAATGTAATTGGTATTGGAATAAAAGTGATGATTAAAATAACCAAAGCTATGACTGCCAATAATTTTTCTTTTGTCGTTAAAGGCGTAATACAATCCTGGACAGTGGGATCTCGTCTTGCCAGGAAAAATGCCAGCACGATCCAAAGAATCCAACCAGACCAGAGTAAACATAAACCTACAAGTATAGCGAGGATAAGGATATACGAGTATTTACGCTTTTTCAAGAACAAGCTGTAAGAAATATGTCCCCCATCAAGCTGACCCACGGGGATAAGATTAATAGACGTCACTAAAAAACCAATCCATCCAGCAAGGGCGACCGGGTGAAGAAAAAGATCATAGCCACTTGGGATTTCAGGATGGAGGAGTTTTGCAAGCAAAGAAAATAACAATGAGTCACCTAACCTGAAATACTCCAAACCTTCTGGTGCCGGAGCGATTTCAGACAATGCTATCCCAATAATTGCCAAAGGTAATGCTATAACAAAACCAGCTATTGGACCCGCCACACCGACGCGGAGAAGCGTACGGCGCGACGGTACGATTGATTTCATTCGAATCACTGCCCCAAATGTACCGAAGAAGTGAAAAGGAGCAGGTATGAAGTAAGGTAAACTTGTAATCATGCCGGCTCTTTTCGAAACGAAATAATGACCGAGCTCATGACAGGTCAATATTGCCATAATAGAAAGGGAAAACGGGATGCCGAGAAAAATGTCCGAGAGATTCTTGAATGGATCCCCTCCAGCATTATATGCCCCTACAAAAATTGTCGAAAGTAAGGTCGCTGTGAATAACACAATGTTTAACCAATATTTTTGTCTACCCACCACTTTCTTGAAAACACCGAATTTCACTACCTGGTTCTTGCCTTCAGTATCAAACAACGGCGTATACTCGGTCTGCGCAAAGTATTCTTTTATTTCGCTAATCGTTTTTTCAATTGGAGAAAAAAGTCTGCCCGTAACCTTTGTCATAATCAGGCTACCAGTAACCTCTTCAATTGTCATTTTTGATTTTAAAAACTCAAGTATCTCTTCCATCTTTTCCTGCTTCCTCACCCAAACCTATCTTCCATCTTTTTTAATATGCAGCAGCAAAACCAGTATGTCAGACGGACTTATGCCCTGTATCCTTGAAGCCTGATCAAGGTTGACCGGTCTAACGTCATTGAGCTTTGATTTAGCCTCATTAGATAACCCTTTTATCCCTTGATAGTCAAACTCTAAAGGGATCCTCACGATTTCGAGTTCTTTCAGCTTTTCTATCAATTCTTCTTCTCTTTTGATATAGCCTTCATATTTCGTTTCTATTTCGACACGCCAACCAATCGTATCGTTTAATTTAATATCTGCCATGCGGGCAATGTCCTGGTAATGAATACCTGGTCGCTTGAGTATCTGAAATAGACTCTGACCACCGCGCTCTTGTGGTATTTCTTGTTCACCTTTACCGGTAAGTATCGGGTTAGCAATATCAGGTTTCACAATAGTTGTCGGTAGTTTTTGCAGCACGCCATCAATATCTTTTCTCTGCTGCCAAAAAACACTGTATTCTTCTTCCTTGACCAAACCATATTTCACACCGTATGGCATGAGACGGTCAACAACATTATCAATCCTCAACAAAAGCCTGTGCTCAGCCAATGAAGTAAACATTCTGTACGGTTCCAAGGTGTTTTTTGTGATCAGATCGTCAATAAGCACCCCGATATAAGCCTCGTATCGCTTGAGCACAAATGGCTTCTCATCACGGAGTCTCAACCCAGCATTAATACCAGCTATAATACCCTGGGCTGCTGCTTCCTCATAGCCAGATGTACCATTTATCTGTCCTGCACAGAATAACTTCTTGATTGCTTTTGTTTCAAGAGTCGGGTAGAGCTGAATTGGATATATAAAATCATATTCAACTGCATACCCAGGCCTTGTTATCTCCACACTTTCCAGACCTTCAATCGTGTGGAGCATATCTAATTGCACATCATATGGAAGTGAAGTCGCCAAACCATTGAGATAGAATTCTCCTGAATCCCTACCCTCAGGTTCGATAAAAACCATATGGGAATCGCGGTCAGCAAATCGTACGATCTTTGTCTCGATCGAGGGACAGTATCGAGGACCCGTACCAATGATCTTGCCTGTGTACAAAGGTGATCGGTCAAGGTTCTTCTTGATTATTTCGTGAGTTGCTCGCTTAGTATGTGTAATATAGCAAGGTAATTGGTCTTTGATGATCTGCCGAGTACGGAATGAAAACTTGAACGGCTTTTCATCGCCGTGGTGAACGCGCAAGCCTGACGTATTAACAGTGTTTTTTGCAATGCGTGGTGATGTGCCGGTCTTTAACCGCCCGAGAGTCAAGCCGAGGTTTTTCAAAGATTCACTCAATGATGATGCATTAGATTCTGCTAGCCTCCCGCCGGGGAAATGCTCCATGCCGATATGCATCAGACCATTCAAAAAAGTTCCAGTCGTTACTATTACTGCACCGGCAAGATATTCATTGCCAATACTCGTTCTCACACCGTACGCTGCGCTGTCGTCAACAAGGATATCAGCTACTTCTTCCTGTTTTACTACCAGGTTTTCAGTACTCTCCAAAACCTGGCGCACCATCTCCTTATAGTATACGCGATCGTTTTGCGACCTGGGAGACCAAACTGCCGGACCTTTTGAGCAATTAAGCATACGTAGTTGAATAGCAGTTTTATCAGCGAGCATACCGATTTCCCCACCCAATGCATCAACTTCCTTTACCAGGTGACCTTTTGCCAAACCGCCGATTGAAGGATTACATGACATCTGCCCGATAGTATCGATATTAAGAGTTAAAAGTAATACACTGAACCCCATACGAGCAGGTGCCAAAGCGGCTTCAACCCCGGCATGTCCACCTCCGATCACAATGATGTCGTACTTCCCAACCTGCGCCATGGTATATGATAGTGAAAAAAAAGCAAAAATCAATAACTAAGGAAAAGGCATCGTTGTTCGCCAAACCCTTGACAAACTACCTTATTTATGTAAAATGTTACCTGGTAGGTAACTAATTGAGTACAGGAGGTAGAAATGAACAAAGCAAAAACACTGGGCCCGCTAAGTGCTAAATTGATAACAGCTCTTTATGAACAAAACAAGACGTTATTTGGCGTTGAAGATGTACTACAAACAACTGACCTCGCAAGTAATAATGCGAGAAAACTTATCCACGACCTAATTAAACGAGAGATAATCGCACGTTTGAAGCCTGGTAAATATATCATTATTCCACAAGAACTCGGAGATAATACTGATTACATTGGCAATTGGTATATTGCTGCGAGAGAAATTACCAAGAGTCCTGATTACTATATCTCTTATTATAGTGCAATGGATATACATAATATGACTACCCATCCTATTACGAAAGTGCTCATTACTACTCCTAAGCAAGAATATAGGAAAAAAAGGATTGTGGGGAATATAGCTTTCGAATTTATATATATCAATGCAAAATCGATCTGGGGAATTACTAATCATTGGGCTACAAGATCTGAGCAGGTAAGAGTTAGTGATTTAGAAAGAACCATTACTGACTGCTTATACCAACCCAAGTATTGTGGCGGTCTTCTGGAAATAGCAAAAGGGATGTGGATACAAAAAGATACAGTTGATTATGATAAACTCCTTGGATATGTGCTGAAATTCAGCAGAAATATTGTAATCAAGAGATTGGGTTATATCTTAGAAAGTCTTAATCTACTGAACGAAAAATCCTTAATAGGTCTAAGAGAAAAAACAAATAATAAATACTATGTTTTAGATCCGCTATTATCAACTGAAAAAACGTATAAGAACTCATGGAAGATAATCGCGAATATTAGTCCGGAAGAAATAAGGAAAAGTATAACAACGTAAATGATAGAAGCACGAAATCTTTTTAGGCTGGAGTCAAGATTAAAAAAAGGGACCAAAACTATTTCAGTGAAATCACTTGAAAAGAATTACGTGCTCTCGTGGGTTCTAATAGGGATCACCAAATCAAAGATGACAAACACCTTATGTTTCAAGGGAGGAACAGCATTAAAAAAAATCTACTTCCCTAACTATAGGTTTTCAGAAGATTTGGATTTCACTCCCTTAACTGACATTTCAATAGAGGAGATTGAAAAAATGTTACGGAATGTATTTGATATTGTCTCAGAGTTATCCAATATCGGATTGGCAGTAAAAAGGAAGGATATACATACAAACAGCTACGTTTTCTATATTAACTTTGCAGGTCCTTTAGGTGCTGATATATCGAAAGGAATAATCAAAGTAGACATCACTATACGTGAAAAAATCATTCATGAACCTATCATGAAAACACTCTTACGCGAATACGATGAATATAACGACATACCTGAAAATGCAGAAATAAAGGTATACCCGTTGGAAGAAATATTTGTGGAAAAATTTCTAAGTATTTTGGATGCAAGTAGAAATGAACCAAGAGATATATATGATTTATGGTATTTAGTTTCTAACAACTGCTTAGAATATGAATATTCAGCAGCTAATATAAAAGCAAAAGGGCTTTATAAAAGCATACCAGATTTCAACATCCTTAAGATTCTGGCACGAAAAGAAAGTAACTATAAAAGCCTTTGGGAAAAACGCCTTAATACTCAGACGATAGAATTACCTGAGTTTAATGAAGTTTACAGAAATTTGAGAAAAAACCTAAAGTCACTCAGCAAATCGCTGATAGAATAGATCTTAATTTCCCGCTTCCTCGGAAGAACCTCGTTCTCCCAAAGCGGACATGCCCAAACCTATGTTCCATGTTTACTATCTTGACATTTCCATGGCAATGCATATAATAAATTCATGGGTATAGCTGACATACAGAAAAAACAAAGTGAAGAAAGGCAACGCGACAAAAGACTGGTTCATTTTACCAATGCTGTAAGCCGGGACTTTTTGAACTCGAAGGCAGTAAAATCAAAAGGCGCACTCTATAAAACTAATGCTGAGTATGTTACAAAGAGTTTCCTTGACTATCTCTTCTTTGAACAGCACAAAGAAATTCGAGAACTGAATGACACACACGCAACACACTTTATGCTCGAATTTGCGCCGCATAAGCTCTCCTTTGCACCAGAAGCAGGGAAAAATGTCGTTGAAATATTATCAAAATTCGTCATCTTTTTAGACAACGAAGGTCATATACACAACGGTGCTGAATTGAGTTCTGTAGTCAAGAAAAACAATCGAGCATTTCTTAAATTGCTGCCAAAATCTAAACAAATATCAACAAAGACAACAGCCAAAAAAGGCAAGATCACAAAGAAAACTGCAGTCAAAAAGGCAAAATCAGAGGTCAAGGTTGGTAGGAACGACCCATGCCCATGCGGCAGCGGCAAGAAATACAAAAAGTGCTGCGGTAGAGTAAAGTAATTCACACTGAAAACAGTTATCTGTACGCGCTGCGCTTTGTCAATGGTCTCGGCGCTTATTTAGCTTTAAAATTGACTCAAGCTTGACCAATACTAAATTAATATGTATAATGGATTATATGATATATCAAAAACTGGGGTTGATAATTGTCTTGATCATCCTGGTGATTTTTGGTGGCACTGCTGGTTATCAGATCATTGAAGGATGGACATTCATCGAAGCACTCTACATGACTATTATTACTATATCGACAGTAGGATTCAAAGAAGTCGGACAGCTTTCAGGAACAGGTAGAATTTTTACCATATTTTTGATATTAGGTGGAATCGTTGTAATCACAGGCGGAATTAGTTTAATATTCTCCTCAATTATTGAAGGAACATTTGGAGAAATTATCAGGAGGCAAAGAATGGAGAAAAAGTTGGCGAAAATTAAAAGCCATTTTATAATCTGCGGCTATGGAGCAGTCGGTGAAGATGTAGTAAATGAATTTATCCGTGCAAAACAACCATTCTTATTAATAGAAAAAGATAAAGGTATCTTAGATAAGTTATTAAAAGACTTCCCAGATACAATTTACATAATTGGCGATGCCACCGATGACGAAATACTAAGGAGTGCCCAAATTAAAAAAGCAAAAGGTGTTCTTGCTGTATTAGGAAAAACCGCTGACAATCTCTACATCTGCCTATCTGCCCGTTCATTAAATGCAAACCTAAGAATTATTGCGCGGGTAATTGAAAGTGAATCGATTGACAAGCTAAAAAAAGCTGGGGCAGATTATGTTTTTTCTCCTGAAAAGATCGGCGGTATACGTTTGGCTGCAGCTGCGCTGAGACCAGCAGTCACTTCTTTTCTGGATACAATAATCAGGGGTGAATACCTTGATCTTATCCTTGATGAAGTCGAGGTTCAAGAACATTCTTCTATTGTTAGAAAAACATTAAAAGAATCGGAAATTTCAAAAAATATCGGTATTATTATCCCCGCGATAAAATCTGCGAATATGGATAAATTGATCTTTAACCCGAGTTCTGAAACTAAGATAAATCCAAATGACATCCTCATTGTATTCGGTTCATCAGATCAGATTAAACAACTCAAGAAAATATGTTCGTAATTACTTAAAATAGTCTAAATATGCAACTTAAAAAAGAACTTGGACTCTTAGGCGTATTTGCTATTGCAGCCGGAGCAATGATCAGCTCAGGACTGTTTATTCTCCCCGGGCTTGCCTTTGCCAAAGCCGGTCCGGCAATGATCCTTGCCTATATTATCGCCGGTATATTAGTCATTCCGGCTATCTTCAGTAAAGCAGAACTCGTCACCGCCATGCCCAAGGCTGGTGGTGATTACTTTTATATAACAAGAAGCATGGGATTTACTGCCGGGACAATAAGTGGCTTGGCAAGCTGGATCTCTTTGAGTTTGAAGACTGCGTTTGCGCTTGTTGGAATGGGCATATTTGCTTTGTTGATTAGTCCAGGTCTCAGCATGACCGAGATAAAAATCATCGCAATTGTCTTGTGCTTAATTTTCATGACAATAAATCTCTTGGGCATAAAAGGAGCAGGTACCACTCAGATTCTTCTTGTCTTCTTCCTCATTGCTATATTGATCTTGTATATTATGAGAGGTTTCGTGGCCATTACACCAGAAAGATTCACTCCCTTTGCACCCAATGGATTATTGCCGGTTTTCTCAACCGCGGGTTTTGTTTTTATCTCATTTGGTGGTCTAACAAAAGTTGCAAGTGTTGCAGAAGAAATTAAAAATCCAAAGATTAACGTGCCAGTAGGTATGTTTCTTGCTTTTATCGTTGTTTTAGCACTCTATGCAGCAGTTACCTTTATCACGGTAGGTGTACTTAACTATGATACTTTATCGAATTCCCTTACCCCAATATCAGACGGCGCGAAAACTTTCTGGGGTACTCCCGGTGTTGTCATAACTGCAATTGCCGCCATGTTAGCATTTATTTCAACTGCGAACGCCGGTATTATGTCTGCAGCTCGCTATCCCTTAGCAATGAGCCGCGACCATATTATGCCTAAATTCTTCCTAAAAGTGAACAATAGATTTAGAACACCACACATTGCAATCTTAGCCACTTCGGCTTTCATGATATTGATAATTCTGTTTTTGAACCTCAAGGTATTGATAGAAGCGGCATCTACAATGCTATTGCTATTGTACATATCAGCGAATCTCGCAGTAATTATTATGCGGGAGAGTAAATTACACAATTACCAGCCGAGCTTTCGTTCGCCGCTTTATCCTTATATTCAAATCATAGGAATTATAGGCTATGGATTTTTGATCTACGATATGGGCAAAGATACTCTTTTAATAACCGCAATCTTTATTCTTTGTGCAGTTTTATGGTACTTATTCTATGTCCGGCAGAGAATTAGCAGAGAATCAGCATTAATGTACGTGGTTGAACGTATCACTGACCGAAAGATCGTAACTGACAGCTTACGTGAAGAATTAAGAGAAGTAGTGAAGGAACGAGAAGAAATCATTGAAGATGAATTTGATAAATTGGTTAAAGATGCATTGATCTTCGATTTTGATGAAAAAATACACTTTGATGACTTCATAAAAATCGCTGCCGATAAACTCAGCCAGAGAACCGGGTTAAAGCCAAAGAGTCTTATTGCATTGTTCATCGAAAGAGAAAAGCAATCATGCACCGCGCTGAGACCTGGTCTTGCTATCCCACATATCATTATTAGTGGTAAGAAAAAGTTTGACGTGCTATTGGTAAGAGCAAAACAAGGCATCATCTTTCCCGATGCTCCAGAGCCAGTACATATTGTTTTCGTCTTAGTTGGAACACAGGACATGAGAAATTTCCATCTCCGCGCACTTATGGCGATTGCTCAGATTGCACAACGTCATGATTTTGACAAGAAGTGGTTAGAGGCAAGAAAAATTGAAGATTTGCGTGACATTATGCTTCTAGGAAAAAGGCAAAGGACTTAGCGGTATTCCAACCGGGCAATATTAAAGCTTGACTTGAGAAAATTAAGGGATAAAATAAAAAATGGTTGGTATTGGCTATGATATTCATCGTTTAGTGGATAACCGTAAATTATATCTTGGTGGCGTAAAAATCGATTTTGATAAAGGACTAATAGGCCATTCAGACGGTGATGTCCTGCTCCATGCAATTTGCGACGCATTGTTGGGCGCTGCAAACCTCGGTGATATCGGCCAGCACTTCCCGCCGGATGATAATAGATATAAGAACATATCCGGCAAAGAAATACTGACCAAAACAAGTAAATTCCTTGAAAACTCGGGACTTTTTGCTAAGAATATCGACGCAGTTGTTATTGCTGAAGCGCCCAAAGTCCTGCCCTATGTGAATGCCATGAAAAAAAACATCGCGACAATCCTAAAGATCTCTGAAAACTCAATTTCCATCAAAGGAAAAACAAACGAGGGTATGGGCGAAGTCGGTGAAGGAAAAGCGATAGCAGTCTGGGCGATATGTGAAATAGAAAGTATCTATGCTTCCTCTCAAGGATAATATCTCTTTAAATTCCGTTCCAATAATAACATATATTACCTTGGGTCTGTATAAAACAGGAAATCCCTCGACTGGCTCGGGACAGGTTTATCGTACAAAATAATGCACGAGTTCATTAGCTTGCTAATGTGTTGTCGTATGCGCCATAAATGTCCTGCCTGTGCGTCGCACCTGTCTGCCGTGCCAACGGCACAGGTAGACGCAGACAGGCGCAACTACGCCTCTTTATTGAGGATTGAACAGTTACCAGTGTTGGGATTAAAACAAGAAAAAATCTGTATGAATCCGCGTCACTATCTGTGTGAATCTGTGTATTCAGCTTTTGCTGAATAAAAGGAGAAATAATGACTAATATATTGCTTATTTTATGCCTTACGTGTCTCAGCAATCTGCAACAGAAAGAGATGTACGGTTATCGAGCACCGCTCCCCGGTAAAGTCGCTCCAGAATGCTACCAAGACAATCATGTACGTGCCTGGATATTTTTCACTGATAAAGGCTTTGGTCAAGATAACTATGCCCGCATATTAGAAACAGTCAGCAATAATATGGAGAGATCTGCTTATGAAAGAAGACTGCGCAAAGGTAGCATTATAGACTACGGTGATGTCCCTTTGAACCGAGACTACATAAGTGAGGTCGAAGCACTCGGTGGGTTGCTCATAGAAGAATCCAAATGGCTCAATGCCGCAAGTTTCTGGATCTTTAAGCAAGATATCGATCGAATTGCCAGCCTTGATTTCGTTTACAAAATAAATAAAGTTGCATCTTATCAGGGGATAAAGGATACAGAAACCACAGTCTTGGATTCATTAGTATTTGGCATCAGCTATAAGCAACTGAATATGTTCAATATTGATGAACTACACAGCCAGGGCTTTTTTGGTTCCGGCGTGATTGTCGGTATCCTCGACACTGGTCTAAGACGAAAGCATGTGGCGCTTGATAATATTGTTGTGCTGGCAGAACACGATTTTCTTGAAGGTGATCGAATTTATATGAATGACATCCTAATTTCACAGGAATCAGGTGTGTTCAGTCAAATGCTTTTTCACAGGAACGGTTCAATGCTCTATCTGTTTCTATCTGGTGACACGATGAACCTTAATGTCAATGTCCGCGATGTTCTGTACACATATTCAACAGATAATGGTGTTACCTGGTCACCACTTATTAAATTAACGAACAACTATATGTATCAATGGGTCAATGACCTGAACGTGTGTGGTCGGGATACGATTTTTTTATTCTATCGCCATCGCTACGGCACGGTATCGCCATATTATGACATGAAATACCTGGTCATTTCAGATTCTACTGTGCTCGTTCAACCGACAACGCTAGTTGCTGACATATATCGTGAACCTTCGGCTGTACAAATCGACGACAGTGTTCATATCGTGTTCCACACGCAGAATTACTTGTATCTCAAAAAAGGTGATATCAATGGTTTTTCCCCAGGCGTAGGAGAACGCATTGATACCTGTTCTTCAACAATGCGTATCCACGCACCTGAAGTAGTTGCCGGTATCGGCAAAATAGGAGTTTTTTACCACGTCACACCTGATGATTCGCTATACTTTATCTGTTCTTCAGTACCTGAAACAACCTTTGTAAAAAGCATTATTGGTTCTGGTAAGAATGCTCAGGCAATCACCTATGGTGACACAATATTCCTTCTTTGGGAAGATAGATCAAGTAGCCCGCTCTCAAGACTCGCCTTTCGTATATCAAATGATTTTGGTGGTTCATTCAGCACACCGATTCACTTGTCTGACATGCTCAACTCCCTTGGCAAAATATCGCTTCAAAAAAACGGTGAGACAATCACCGCGCTTTGGGAAACACAGGGTAAGATATATTCCAAGACATCATATAATAATGGAAACAATTTCGCTGATTTGGATTCATTAGCCGCAGAGTTCGTGTATTTACCTACCTTAGGTACGGACAACTCTAAGATCATCAGATTTCATTGCACGCGCGGTGATTCTATTACTGACGGTTATTCAATTGATGACCCGGAATATCCCCATCTCCGTCACGGAACTGAAATGCTCAGCGCGATCGGCGGATACCTTCGGGACACCTATGTTGGCGTCGCGCCAGCAGTCCAATTTTTAGTTGCAAAGACCGAGAATCCTGATGATTCATACGAGTTCCCAGTTGAAGAAGACACCTGGATCGCAGGTCTTGAGTGGTTTGAATCAAAAGGAGCAGATATTGTAAATAGCTCACTGGGCTATACTGAAGGGTATTCCTGGCCCGATGATTACGATGGTAATACTTCACCAGCCTCTATTGCTGCCAATGAAGCTGCCAAACGAGGGATGATAATCGTCAACTCGTCAGGCAATTTCAGCGTACCGCGCATTGTCATACCAGGTGATGCCCAAGGTGTACTTACGGTCGGTGGTATTGATTCGGTATTTAACCGTTGGGAATCATCTGGGTATGATACTACGGCTGAACATTCATTAAAACCTGAAATCGTATGCTTGGCACATTCGGTGATCGTTGTCCATCCTGATTCTACTAATTCCTATCTCGCTTCAAGTGGAACCTCTGGAGCTGCAGCAATGGTATCAGGGATTTGTGCCCTCTTATTAGAAGGACACCCCACTTGGAATGTCGACTCAGTAAAGAGTGCCCTTTTTCAAACTGCAAGCTATGCCAGTGCGCCAACGGACAGTATGGGCTATGGTTGGCCTGATGCCTTAGCTGCATTCTACGCTTCGCCAACGCCCTTTGATACATTCGGAGGTTCTAAGTTCCTAACGCCGTACCCAAACCCCTTTATTTTGACCGAACATAGCAATATCTATATCCCATTTCAATTGGAAGTATCGAATAGTGTTGAATTCCGCATCTACTCGATCACTGGTCGTCTAATTCGCTCTGAAAACAGAGGGCTGATATTACCAGGTCGTTATACTGACACAAATCCGCAAGCTGCCGATGCCGCGTTTATTTGGGATGGTACTAATGAAGAAGGTGAAGAAGTTCCAAGTGGTATGTACTACTGCTTACTGGTCACACGCGGTGGCGGGAGTGATGTCGTAAAGATAGCAGTGATAAGATAGACGCAGTATCGTCCCGATTACTCGGGACTCGCAGGAAACGCAGAATCGCCTTCGGCTCGCAGGATCGTTCCGCTCGTCAGATTAAAAAAATTAGTTGCGAGTTCAGATATCATCTGAACGATACTGCGAACCCCGACCAAAGGTCGGGGTGATACTGCGAATTCCGACGTAAGTCGGTATGATACTGCAAGTTCCGTAGGAACGATACTGCGTTTATGCTACTGCACTTAAACTACTTTCCTTTTCCATTTTGCTCGAATAACTGACAAAGGTAGATCAATCAGTTTTTTCTTACCGAAGAATATCCTTAGGTATTTGGCTTTTGTCGTCTCGCCGATCTTTACAATTGGTAAACCTTGAAAAATATCCTTTATCTTATCGGTATGGACTTTCTCAATCTCGAGCAAGAATCTTGTATTTGATTCAGCGAACAGGATAAAATCAAAACGTCTGTCCTTACTAGTGAAAATGACGTCTTCCAGGTCAAGCCTTACACCAAACCCGCCACTAAAAGCCATTTCGCTTATCGCAAGACCAAGCCCACCTTCAGAAAGATCGTGACAGGATTGGATCAAACCTTTTTCCATGGCAGCGTGTACCTGGTTCATAATTTTTGGTGCTTGCGCCAAATTCACCTTCGGCACTTGACCGACTTTGATACCTAATATTCTAAAATACTCAGATCCGCCGAGTTCGCCAGCTGTTTCACCCACTAAATAGATGTCATTGTCTGGAGCTTTCAAATCCATGGTTACGCACCTGGCAACATCGTCAATAATACCTATCGCTGATATGAGAAGGGTTGGGGGTATTAGATGTATCCCACCCTGATTATCAACCCACTCATTGTACAAACTGTCTTTTCCTGAAATAAAAGGCACACCAAAAGCAACTGCGGCATCATAACAACCCCTGGCAGACATAACTATATCACCCAATATCTCTTCGCGCTCAGGCGAAGAAAAACAGAAGTTGTCGAGCATCGCGGCTTTTCTTATGTCACCCCCGGTCGCCACAAGGTTACGCAATGCCTCATCAATAACTGAAACCGCCATATTATATGCATCAAGCCTACCATAGCTCGGATTAATGCCGCAGGAAACTACAATACCGCGGTTCTTATCGAGTCTTGGTCTAATAACAACCCCATCCTGGGGACCAATATTGTCAACCCCTAATAAAGGTTTGATAACACTACCACCTTGAACTTCATGGTCATACTCTCTTATTACCCACTCTCTTGAACAGGAATTGAGACTACTAACAATGGCAAGGAGAATTGAATTGAATTCAATCGGCTTAGGCAAATCATAGTGTTGTTCAGGAACTACCTTAATCTTTGCTTTCTTAAAGGGCATTGGTAATCCATTATGGAGGAATTCCATATCAATATCACAGACCAACTCATCCTTATAGAATAAACGTAACCGTTTGTCATTCGTGAATTCACCGATGGCAGTCGCTGGTACACGCTCGCTCTGGAAGATTTTGATAACCCTTGATAAGTGTTCCTGGGGAACCGCGAGTACCATTCGTTCCTGCGACTCGGAAATCCATATTTCACGGGGTGATAATCCCGCGTATTTTAGGGGAACCCGATCAAGCCAAACCTTCACGCCGGTGGTCTTGCCCATTTCTCCGACTGCACTTGATAAACCACCACCGCCACAATCAGTCAATGAACTGAGGATCCCTTCATCAGAAACACGGAGCAGACAATCCATAACACGCTTTTCCATAATCGGATTACCGATTTGGACACAGGATTTTTCTGATTTCTCAGAGAGTTCAGCAGATGCAAAAGTAACGCCGTGGATGCCGTCCCGACCGGTTCGACCGCCAACAAGAAGCACCGCGTCACCAGGTTGTACACTCTTCTTAATGCGGTCTTTTCTTACGAGTCCAACACAGCCACAATAAACCAAAGGGTTATACAGAAAATCATCATCAAAGTAGATTGCGCCACTTGCTGTGGGTATGCCCATACGATTACCATAGTCTCTAACGCCACGGATAACACCTCTTATGATCGTCTGAGGATGGAGGATCCCCCCGGGCAATTTTTGAAAGTCAAAATCAGGTATTCCAAAACAGAAAATATCTGTATTCAGCACAGGTTTGGCACCCAACCCGGTACCGAGTATATCGCGTATGACACCACCGATCCCAGTACCTGCACCACCATATGGTTCCAAGGCTGAAGGATGATTATGTGTTTCTACCTTGAAACACACACCGTATTCTTCATCAAAGTCAATGACCCCGGAATTATCATGGAATACAGAAAGACACATCGGGTGGCTTATTTCGTTGGTCGCACGCATGATCGTATTCTTCAACAAATTATCTATCCGTTCGTGATTCATTGTGATTTTACCTAAAAAGGTCTTGTGCCGACAGTGTTCACTCCAGGTTTGGGCGATACTTTCAAGTTCCACATCAGTTGGCTTCTTCCCTTCTTTGTTGAAATATTCCCTTATTTGTTTCATTTCAATCTCAGACAGAAATAAACCCATATCATGGCTGATGCTGCTCAGATCGCCACTAAGATCAATAGTATGTACAGAAAGTCTATAGGGTGCTGGTTTATAGACTTCTTCCTTAACGTGTTTTATGTGCTGAACCAAAGGGTTGAACAGAAATAAACTAGCAGTTTGCTGAAGTCGTGCCTCGTCATACCTGCCTTTGATAATGTAATTAGTGCCGCTTTTTGCGGCATCTATCGTGATATTCAAATCAGCAATCGCCTTTTTAATGCTGTCCTCTTTTGGATCAGTAACGCCGGGGTTGTACAAAATCTCAAATCCCGCGGGATCTCCAATGCGATATTGTTCTACAACTGGATCACACAGCAGTTCACTTGCGATCCTCTTGGCTTGTTCCTTAGATATATCACCGTGCAGATAATAAACATCCCTTACTTCAATGTGCTCAATGTCATTAACACCAAAAGACGCGAAATCATCTCTTATCAACCTGCCGCGCGGGTCATTTTCTCTTGTTATTTCAACACGAAACATAACCAAGTTCATTAACTCCTTTTGGTCCTAAAGGCACTGATTATTTTAAAAAGGAGAATCACAATCAACAGGCAAGCGATGGCAATTAAAACGACCATTGAATCCTCTTGATTTTCCTGATTAGATTCATCACTCTGCAGCAAAACGAAAAAGGTCTTGCTGAGCGCTCACCTCCTTTAGCAGGTCAACTGCCTCGGCAACCAGCAGGTCATTTGAGACCCTCACACGATAGCCATCTTTTAAACCCCAAAGGCTTGTGTGTATATTTTGTTTCAATCTCTTTTTCAACTGAATCCTGACTGAATCATATTGCTCAGCCGTAAACTCTAAATCCTTTTTCAGTAAGTAATCAGCAAAATCTTTCAGTATGTCATCCGTGATCTCAAAATCCTTGGTGATATCTTTATGTCGTGCCGTATATTGTACCACGAAATCAAAATTCAATCCTTTTGTGTATATTTCGGTTTCCAATTTGGTCATTTGGGGAGGTTTGATAATAATGTCGGGTGTAATACCACCCCCACCATAGATCTTACGCCTTAACGGACCCAGTGTTGTAAACTCTTTTTTTTCGATTTTCAATGTATCTTGCACTTCAGATTCTTCTGGCTCGTCATCATTGTAACCTTGTTCACTTGCCGGTTTGTCAATACTACGACCCGACGGCGTGTACCACCGAGCTGTTGTTATACGCAATGCTGTACTGTCTTCAAAAGGTCCAACTATATGCTGAACTGACCCCTTGCCAAACGTCGTCGTTCCGATAACCAAACTTCTCTCCCAATCCTGTAAAGCGCCGGCAACAATCTCTGAAGCTGAAGCTGAACCACCATCGACCAGAGTTATCATCGGGAAATTACCGTATGAATAGGACTTCCTGGAACGTAAGACACGTTCGCCTTCAAACCTCCCTTTGGTCATCACGACATCCTTGTTTTTAGAGAGAAACATCTCGCTGATTGATATCCCTTCATTCAAGAGTCCGCCTGAATTGAACCTGAGATCAAAGATGATTTTCTCAACCCCGGCTGAAAAGAGCGAATCCAGAGCCAACTTGAGCTCAATATCAGCAGATCGGGAAAAACTGGCAAGCTGTACATAGCCGATTGAGTGGTCTAATATCCCGTAGTAAGGAACCGCATCCAATTTTATTATCGCCCTTGTGATTTCCACATCAAACGGTTCCTCGATCATGATCCGTTCAATGGATAGAACAACTACCGTACCAGGCTTTCCTCTAATCTCCCGGACAACAATATCAACGCCCTTTCCTTCAGTAGGTACACCATTAACCGCAATAATCGCGTCACCCGGTAATAAACCTGCACGGTATGCAGGCGTGCCTCCAAGCGGGGAGATTACAGTAATCTTATTATTACGTTTACCGATTTGTGCACCAATACCGCCAAATGCACCTTTGGTTGAGATCATCAAGGCTTCGTACTCTTGTTTTGATAAAAAATCAGTGTGCGGGTCCTCGAGAACCGCAATCATCCCATCGATAGCGCCTTTAATCAAACTATCAGTAGGGATTTCGTCAACGTAATTATTCTCGATTTCCTTGAGAATCTTGTTGAAGATGCGCAATTGTGTGTAAGTATCCGCCTGTGCCCACAGACTATTGCCGATAAATACACCACATATCAGGGATAGACCAATTAACAAAATCAACAGTTTCTTCATAATTTATACCCCTTTCTGATTAAGAAAGCCTTTGTATAATCAACTACCTCACGCTTCAAATCATCTAAAAGTTTCTCACCATTGAGAATCTTAATCCTTTTCTTAGCTCGGTGTGCCAGCTTCAAATATCCTTCACGTACTTTTTGATGATACGTTTTACCTGCTGTTTCCATACGATCATCAAAGACACCCCGTACGCGACCTTTTGCTATGTCAAGATCGACAAGAAATGTCAAATCCGGTCTAATCCCGGCGGTCGCAAAACGATTAAAAACAGAGATTAGTCGCGGTGAAAGATCACGTCCACAGACCTGATACGCATAAGTTGAATCATAGAACCGATCCGCTACAACGACTTTTTTTTGCTGGATCGCTGGAAGAATTTTCTCGTAAGTCAGTTGGCTACGCGCCGCAAGGAACAACAACACCTCGCATTTCTGATGCATTTCTTTATGTTCTGGATTCAAGAGAATGCTTCTGATCGCCTCGCCAACAGTTGTACCACCAGGTTCGCGGACAAAGATATGCGGTATTTCTCTTTCGCAGAGCCAATCGACCAAACCTTTTGCCTGCGTTGTCTTACCAGAACCTTCGACTCCTTCAAAGGTTATTAAAACGCCGCGCCGAACGCCGTGCATAGAAAACCTACTTGCGTCTTCGCTTTTTCTTCATCCCGTACTTTTTTATGAAGTTCCCGGTTTTCTCACGGCAAATATAGTCAGGGTACTGAACAGGAGGCGACTTGAAGAAATAACTAGAAGGTTCAATTATCGCGCCGCTCAGCTTTTTGTCGAGGGCTAATTTCGCGCATCTTATTGCATCAATCACAACCCCTGCAGAATTTGGCGAGTCCCAAACCTCCAGCTTCAACTCGATATTGAGGGGAACATCACCGAAAGTCCTGCCCTCTAATCGCATATATGCCCATTTTTTGTCTTTTAGCCAGGCTACATAATCTGATGGCCCGATATATATATTATCTGCATCAATATCATATTTTAATAAAGAGGTCACGGCCTGGGTTTTGGAAATCTTTTTGGAAATCAAACGTGACCGTTCTAACATATTCAAGAAATCAGTATTGCCACCGACATTTAGCTGCGATGTTCTTTCGATTTTGACACCACGATCATTGAAAAGATTGACAAGAACACGGTGGAGAATTGTCGCGCCAACCTGGGATTTGATGTCATCGCCAAAAACCGGCAACCCCTTCTCAATAAACCGTTTCTGCCAATATTTTTGGCTTGCTATGAAAACCGGTATGCAGTTGATAAAAGCACAACCCGCAGTCAAAATTTGCTCGACATACCATTTTGTAGCCTCTTCACTGCCAACCGGTAAGAAGTTTATGACAACATCGGTCTTTGTCTGTTTCAAAAGACCAATTATGTCGGCGGTTGGACCCGGCGCCTTTTTTATGATCTGGGACAAGTAATATCCCAAACCATCGTGCGCCATGCCGCGGACAACTGGAATATTGAGTTTCGGAACACTGCAGAACTTATATGTGTTATTGGGTTTAGTATAGATGGCTTCAGCTAAATCCTTGCCTACTTTATTTCTATCGATATCTATACCAAAAGTGAAGTCAATATCACCAATATGATAACCACCAAGTCGGGTATGCATGATACCCGGTATAATCGTACCTTCTTTTGCTTTTCTGTAATAGTAGACACCTTGGACCAAGCTGGATGCACAGTTACCGACACCAATAATAGCAACTTTAATTTTAACCATCAAACCTCCTTATGTTTTATTGTACATTTTTTTGCTGAAAAGTCAACTGGTATATTGTTGTTTAGTGTATCTTTACTATTTTCTCGATCCGGCTTTGTTGATTGTGCTCGAATTTTACGAAATATACACCACTCGGCACGTAGCGTCCCATGTCATCATCACCTTGCCAGGTGATTGGAGACGTTAGACGGTTGATATTAGATGATAGATTAAAATCTTTTATTAAACGCCCGGCAACATCGTAGATCTTTAGGGACAGATCTTCCGCCTTGCATCTTCCATGTTCCATTGTCCATCTGATATCTAATCTGTTTTTAAATGGATTCGGATAAACTTCTAAACCAAAATGAGTAATGTTGTCCATACTCATATTCTCGTGTACAGCATAATACCCAGACTTGTACCACCCTGAATTATGCGGGTCATAATGGAATCGGGGCCAATCAAACAAACTGCCATCAAGGTCAAATACGTGAAATTTGAAGTCATAGCAGCTGACCATAAGTTCTAATTTGCCATCTCCATCTATGTCATACGCAGCAGGTGACGAATTCACCCGATTGCCCAGCTTAATAGGAAATCCGGGAATCCAATGACCTATCCCATCATATGCGTGTACTTGCCATTCAGTGCTGCCGCACAATGCTTCAAAGACATCATCACCATTTGCATCAACGATTATTGGCGGATAAGCATCGTGCCCCCGTGTAGGAAAGCCCGGCAGGTAGTTACCAGCAGAATCAAAGACCGCGATGCCAAGATTAAGTCCGTCATTGTAGCCAAAGATGACCTCAACTGTTCCATCATTATCCACATCTCCAAATGCTGGACATAACTCAATATAATTGGCTAATAGCGACTTCTGCCAAAGGATGTTTCCGTTGTGGTCAACCAGGTTTAGTTTATTAGAAGGGTTACCTGTGTAAAAGCATATTTCAAGGTTCTCATCACCGACAATATCACCGAGCACCACAGAATATTCCTGGTCTGGCTCAACCATAACTGGAAAGGGCGGGAAGTAATTACCGTATCTATCCCATACGTATAGCCGTGTCGATTCACTACCACCGCAACATACGATTTCAAGATTGCCGTCACAATTCAAGTCGCCTATTGCTGGAGTGCCTCGTAGAATGCCGCTCAACGAATCCAGTAAGCCAGTAGTGTCTTCATACACTGGCTGACCATTATGGTGAAATGCATAGATATTAGCCGGTGAATTAGTCACTGCAAACACTTCTAAGTCGCCGTCTCCATCAATATCAGCAAGCACGGGCGAAGAAACCAAACCACCACCGCCGATGGATTTTGGCCACCCTGGAACCACTGAGACCTCGTCATAAAAAGGGTTATACCTAATGATATATAGATTATCACTGCTTCTCGGAACGCCAAAGGCAATCTCGTAATGACCATCGCTATCTACGTCACCGATTGCCGGTGACGACCATATCTTCCCAGCATATGCATCAAAGAGTCGACCATCAGAACCACTTACTGGTGAACCATCACAGTGCCAGGCATAGACATAGCCATCGTCCCCACAAACCACAATCTCTAAACCCGGATAAAAAGGATCGATGTCGCCAAAATTAGGTGATGAATAAGCCCCTGCATATACGGTTTGCGGCCAGCCAGGGGCATACATATTATTTGTTTTACCGCATACTGTATCTGAAGGTATACTGATATTCATCGATGAATCATAAGCCACCACATAATAATAATAATCCACACCCGGCTGCACTGTATAATCCTCATAAGAACTCACCACACCTAAATAACTACTCAATAAACTGTACTGACCACTAAGCGACAACCCACGGTACACACGATAACCTCTTGCACCACCACTGGGCAACCACTCTAATGACACCACTCCACGACGCCCTAATACACGCAATGAACACACTGCTGAGGGCGGTCCCAAAACTACCGCATAATCGATAACCCCTACACCACCCTCATACACCCGATACTGATAACTCACCTCACAACCCGCAGAATCAACCACAACCCTAAAATAATCCGGCTGCGACGACACCACACCACCAGCTACCACCAAGGGAAAATTAACCACACTGTCTAATAATACACCACCAGATACACCACTAACCACACCATACACTGAATCACTCACAC
>JAUVZL010000081.1 GCA_030602565.1 Candidatus Stahliibacteriota bacterium | reverse complement strand
TTGAAAAAGTCATTTTTCACTGGAGTAGAGCCTGTCTGCGTGCGAACGCATAGGCAGGCATTTATGCTCGTGAAAACTGATGAAATTTCATTGCTTTTGACGGGGCTAAAGCCCCTACTCCACTAAATCAACAGCCTGATTGAGTTATTAGGTAATTAAGTAATTAAATTATTAAGTCACTGTTTGCTTTCTTCGTTACCCCCATACCCCGTCACTTTTTACGTCTAACGAACTTAATGATCAGTAATAATGTCGTTATGAACAAACATAGAATCGGTACCGCACTGCCGATGTATCGAAATACTGTTTTGTCCTGTACTATTGATACCTGGTGGAGTATAAAACTTTGGGTGAAGAGTGAGCTTTCTGTTAATACCCTACCATATTTGTCAACAACCATAGATATGCCGGTGTTTGCACATCTGACAAGGGGAACACCATTCTCCACCGTGCGCAGAATTGCCATATCATTATGCTGCTGGGGTCCGGATATTTTCCCGAACCAACCATCATTTGTGATATTAACGAGCAGACCAGCGCCGTCATTTACAAATGTACGTGAAAGTTCTGGAAATATTGATTCAAAACAGATAAGGCATGAGAACTTCAAGCGTCCAGTTCTAAATACCGTGAACCGGGTACCGGGTGTGTAATCACCGCCGCCAACATCGATTTTTTTGAACAAGGCAATGTGTTGGTCAAAAGGTATGTGTTCGCCAAAGGGCACGAGGTGGATTTTTCTGTATTCCTGGGTAATACCTTTTCTTGGTTCAATGAGTACTGCACCGTTATAGATTTCACGGTCTTTACGGTCATAGATCGGTGTACCTGTAAAGATGGGCGAGTTTATTCTTTGCGCGAGTGCATAGACACGGTTTTGATAAACCCCGGGAAACGTAAGAAAGATGGGCGTTGCTGTTTCCGGCCATATCACGAGGTCAGGTGATTGCTCAAAGCGGTCCAAGGCAGCCTTATTACATTGCTCTGATAAGTAGATGAGGTGGTCAAATGTGACTTCGCGCATTGCTTTGGTAAATTTCAGGTTAGGGTCGATATTTGGTTGGACAATACCGATCAAGATCGGTTCATCAGCTGCACGGTTCATTCTTATCACGCCGAATAAAAGGGGGAGAGTAAATGCCATAATAAAGGCAATTACATACTTCGGGTTTTTTGATTTTATTAATTTATAGACTATCACATTGATCAAAATAAGCCAGCCAGATAGTCCGTACACGCCATAGAGCGATGCTTGTTGGATGAACAATGGGTACCGGGCTTGCGAATAACCAAAGGCAAGCCAGGGGAAACCCAGCTCACCAGCACCGCGGACAAATTCTAATCCAGTAAGAATCAATGGCAATGACCAAATGCCGACTTTATTCATAAAAAGAAAGCCAACCCCGTAGTAAACACCTAAATAGAGGAATAACAGAATTAGACCAAAGAGCATGAGTATTTTTATATTGGTTTCGATCTGCAGAAAAACAAACCAGAATAAAGAGAATAAAGAGAATAAGAACCCGAAAATAGTCCCTGATTTAAAGGCATAAGATGGCCGAACCTCAGTAACGGCAAAGAGAAGCGGGACAAGACCGAACCAGGCGAGAAAATAAAGACCCAGGGGGTGAAAAGACAAGGACATCAATACCGCTGAGAGTATGATTAAGTATATTCTGATCTTTGGTTGAAGGTTATCAGGATACCAGGATACTAGGGCACCAGGTATATTTTTCCTGATAACCTGATAATCTAATGTCCTGATATCCTTCATTCTATATCCTTACTAATTTCTGCTTCTGGGCAGATTCATAGAAAGCTTTAGATATCTTGGCTATAAGCAAACCATCTTCGCAAGTAATGGGTGGTGTTTGGTTTTTCGTAAGGAAATCTAGAAAATTCTTTACCTGGAGTTCATACGATTCACGGTAGATGTTAGTGTGTTCCAGCGTTGGCGTAACATTGTACAATTCGTTGTGAAGTTCTTTCTGTATTTTCAGAGGATTGAGCAATGCAGCACCTTTTTTGCCGAACACATTGCAGTAGAGAAAATCGTCTTCAAATAGCAGGGACCAACTTACTTCAATAGTGAGTAGCGTACCGTCAGTAAAGTTAATGATGCACATTGCAGTATCTTCGACTTCAGCCTTAGGTTCCCGTTTATGAATTGAGGCAAATATCGATGCTACTTTTTTGCTTTTTAGGAAGTACAGTCCAATCTCCAATAAATTAGTCCCCAAACTCAGAAAAGCACCACCTCCGCTTTTGAGTTTTTCTAAACGCCAGGGGCTCAATATCCATTCTCTACGACCGATCAGCCAACCAGATTTTATGTAATAGATATCACCTAACTCACCTTCTTTGATGAAAGTCTTCAGGGTTTGCACGTCGGGTCTCAAGCGATTGCTAGTGGCTACAGCCAGTTTTTTCCCTGATGATTTGGCAACCCTTACCATTTCTGCCGCCTCCTCAAGATTTGTTGCCATCGGGTTTTCACAAAAGACATGCTTGCCGTATTTGAGCGCCGCGATTGCCATTGGTCCATGGAGATAATTTGGCGTGCTGATGATTACCGCATCAATCCGTTCATCCTCAATGATTTCCTGGAAATCCTGATATTTGTCGGGTATTTCATATTTACTACAGAGGTGGTCGATTATTCTAATATCAGAATCACATAATGCAACCAGGGTACAAGCTGGATTTCTTTTGAAAAAAGGTATATGAGCGATCTGCGCGTGGGCGCCGCAACCGACGATACCAACCTTAACCGTATCTTCCACCATTCAGAATTATAGACAAAAAATAATCCATGTCAATTGAAAAGAGTTTTTCTGTACGCTTGACTTTCAGTTGTTTTTAATTATAGTTTAATGAAGGAGGTTCCATATGGCAATGACAAAGGCGAAATATATTTGGATGGATGGTAAGTTCGTTGATTGGGATGACGCAAATATCCACATACTTTCCCACGTAATTCATTACGGAAGTGGAGTCTTTGAAGGTCTGAGATGCTACAAGACGCCCAAGGGTCGGGTCATTTTTAGGTTAAGCGAACACACCAAGAGGTTAAAGAATTCCGCAAAGATATACCGTATGGAAGTCCCCTACACAACTGAAGAATTAAACGAAGTGGTAATTGAACTGATCAAGAGAAACAACCTTGAAGATGCTTATATAAGACCAATTGCGTACCGGGGCTATGCAGAACTCGGGGTCAATCCTTTTAACTGCCCGGTGCGTGTTAGCATAGCGACACTGCAGTGGGGTAAGTATCTCGGTAAAGAAGCTTTGGAAAATGGTGTTGATGTAATGTTCTCTACCTGGAATAGGATGGCACCCAATACATTTCCAGCGATGGCTAAGTGCTGTGCCAATTACATGAATTCACAATTGATAAAGATGGAAGCAATAACGCTTGGCTTTGTTGAGGGTATTGCTTTGGATACTTCTGGTCATGTGAGTGAAGGTTCAGGCGAGAACATCTTTGCCATTGTAGACGGTGTTATTCATACTCCGCCCTTGCATGCAAGTATCCTGCCGGGGATAACGCGTCATACCGTGATGATGCTTGCTCGGGAAATGGGTATTGAGGTAATCGAAGAAATGCTGGTAAGAGAATACCTGTACATAGCTGATGAGGTGTTCTTTACTGGTTCTGCAGCTGAGGTAACACCGATAAGATCAATAGACAAGATCACAATTGGAAAAGGAAAATGTGGGCCGATTACCAAACAACTCCAGGATGCATTTTTTGATGTGATTGAGGGTAGAAAAGAAGACAAGCATGGTTGGCTCACGAAAGTTGGTTGAATGGAGATTAAAAAAACATTCATTGGAAGAAAACACTACGTGTTGGCAATGAATGCTATGCATTGGAAGAGAGCATTTCATGCTGGAAAAGTCTATGACTGGAAGTAAATGATGAACAGCATCAGTGGTCAATTTTTTAAGTGCTTACTGCATAGTGTTTAGTGCTTATTTTTATATAGTGTCTGTGTTATGAAAAATAATCTGTGGAATCTATTTTTAAAATCTGTGGAATCTGTGTAATGAAGATCGGTATTGGCGCTGATCATCGCGGGATTAGACTCAAAAGAAAGATTACTAAGTTCTTACAAAGTTTGGGGCACCAAGTCATAGACTATGGAACAGATTCCGAAGTTTCAGTTGATTATCCGAATATTGCTTTCCGTCTTGCGCAGGATTTAGCGCAAAGAAAAATGCGTTTTGGTATCCTTATGTGCTATACTGGTCAAGGTATGGCGATGACGGCGAACAAAGTGCGCGGTATCAGAGCCGCAATCTGCACGGGAAATGAAGTTGCGGCATTGACGCGTGCTCATAATGATGCTAATATTCTGGTCTTACCCGCGGGTTTTGTCGAATTCAAAAAGGAGACAAAAGAGATAGTTAAAACCTTCCTTAAGACAAAATTCGAAGGTGGTCGGCATCTTCGGCGCATCAAGTTAATAAAAAAATATGAAAACGATCATCACGAATGAAACGAATGAAGTTAAGAAGTTCCGATAATCCGTGACGGATTATGAATATTCTTCCCATTGCGTTTGATTCATTAGGTGTGCGCAGTATGGCAACCTATGTTGAAACGAATGATGTCAGGATTGTTATTGACCCAGGTGTGTCTCTTTCCCCGGACCGTTACTCGTTACCACCGCATCGAATAGAGTTAGACCGCAGGCGCGAGATGTTGGCGGCAGTTAAACGCTGGACCACTATTGCCGATATTGTGATTATCACACACTACCATTATGATCATCATAACCCTGATGATAAGGATTTATATGAAGGGAAGGAGATTTTTCTAAAACATCCGAGAGAGTCGATTAATGAAAGCCAAAAACAGCGAGCTCAAGCACTGCTCATGATGATTGAACCCGGTGCCAAAGAAATCAAATTTGCCGACGGCAAGGCTTTTGAATTTGGCGGTACGAAAGTTGTTTTCTCAGCGCCAGTATTTCACGGACTATCTGCGCAACTCGGCTATGTCATAGAGGTATTCATTGCTGACCAGGAGAAATTTCTCTTCACGTCTGATGTTCAGGGTTTATTGGATGAAGCGGCAATTGATTTTATTATTGATAAAGCTCCGGATACGATTATCCTCGATGGACCCGCTACTTATTTGCTTGGTTCACACTATAAAAAGAGCCATATTTTGCAATCGATTCAAAACATGAAGCGAATTATTAAACAAACACCAGTGAAGCACTTCATCATTGACCACCATCTGTTGCGCGATGCAAACTGGGCTGATTATATCAGCGAACTTCATGAATTGAGAAGCGACGTCAAGGTATGCTCAGCGGCTGGCTATTTGGGTAAGCAAGAAGACTTACTCGAGGCAAGAAGAAAAGAGCTGTATCAGGGCTCAACTTGTGGGTAAGTATGCGAAAACAATGTGGATAAATACTGAAAAATTGTGGATAAATGTGAGGGCCTTATATTTCAAGCTTTTTAGCGGTTTATTAATAAACCGCTTTACAAGTTATCCACAACCCGCTAATAATTAGGACAAATGAAAAAAGGCGATATTTCACAAATAAATGACCTCAAACTGGTTCATAAGGAGATATGTGCAGAGATTAGTAAGGCGATAATCGGGCAGGCGTTTGTAATTGACCAGGTGTTAATCAGTTTGTTCTGTGATGGTCATGCTTTGATAATCGGCGTCCCTGGTCTTGCCAAGACCATGCTTGTTAACACGATCGCCAGTATCCTTGACCTGTCGTTCAATCGAATTCAGTTCACACCCGATCTTATGCCGGCAGATATAACTGGTACAGAGGTGATCGAAGAGGATCTAACCACTGGAAAGAGAAGTTTTCGATTTGTTCATGGTCCCATATTTGCCAATGTAATCCTTGCTGACGAGATTAACCGGGCACCGCCCAAGACTCAATCAGCTTTGCTTCAGGCAATGCAAGAGTACCAGGTTACTTATGCTGGTCATACGTATGATCTGCCGCGACCTTTCTTTGTATTGGCGACTCAGAACCCGATCGAACAAGAAGGTACATATCCGCTACCTGAAGCACAGCTTGACCGGTTTATGTTCACAATAAACATTGACTACCCGAGCTCTGAGGAAGAGGTTGAGATAGTTAAAACAACGACCTCAGCTTATGAGGCTAAATTGGAAAAAGTTATTAGCGCGACCAAATTGAAATCCTTACAAAGGTTGATAAGGAAGATGCCAGTAGCTGATGACGTCATAGAGCGATCTATAAGACTTGTTGGTTTGACCAGACCAAGGCAGGAAACGAGTCCTGGTATTGTAAAGAAATATGTTGGTTGGGGAGCCGGTCCAAGGGCATCTCAATATCTAATTCTTGGCGCCAAGGCAAAGGCAGCGCTTGACGGTCGATACTCACCGAGTTTTGATGATATTAGGTATGTTGCCCACCCAGTGATGCGGCATCGTATACTCACCAATTTTGCCGCGGAAGCTGAAGATATAAGGTCAGACGATATTGTTGATGAGTTATTAAAGTTGGTGTAGTCGTTTGACTTATCGGACACGGCCCAATGAATTGGGCGACTGAAGATATAAGATCAGACGATATTGTTGATGAGTTATTAAAGTTGGTGTAGTCGTTTGACTTATCGGACATGAGGGTAATGGTGTAGATTTCATGAAAAGAAAAAAAGAACTCCGTTTGAAGAACTACGACTACACATCAGATGGTTATTACTTTATCACCGTCTGTACTTATTATCGCAGACCATATATAGTGGCAAAAAATCGGGATGTAGTTGCTCAATTTATTGAGCATATATCAACAAAGATAAAGGGAGTCAGTATAGATTTCTATGTATTAATGCCTACACATATTCATTTGATATTGATTTTGGAACAGTGTGAATTGAAGTTCGGAGAGGTTGTTAGACGATTGAAAGCAGTAACCAGCAAGCAATCAGGTATTAAGCTGTGGCAGCCAAATTATTATGAACATGTTATTAGAAACGAGAGGGCATTAAGAAAGATTAGAGAATATATTATAAGTAACCCGTTGGCAGAGAGAATAGAATTCACACAGTTCTATTTGTAGTCATCCGATTCATCGGATAAGGCAATGGTTAAATGCCCAGTGAAACGAGCGACTACGACGTGTGCTTTGTAGTGGTTTGATTTATCAAACAAGAGGGGACGGCAATGCCATCCCCTCTTTTGTATTCTGAATGCTCGATGAATCGAGCAACTACAATGGGTGGGGCAAATGCTCGATGAATCGGGCTACTGCTTACTCTTACCTGACAATCGTCATCGGTTTCGTATTCACACCATCGGGTGTTTCAACACGCACAAAGTAGATACCTGACGCGAGGTTATCATTATTCATGGTAATTGAGTAATCACCAGCTGGTTTACTTTCATTGACCAGTGTTTTGACGATTCTACCAGCAGCATCATAAACTGCTATATTGACATGACCCTGGTTGGTCACGACATACGAGAGTCTTGCACTGCTTCCTCTTGATGGGTTTGGCGCAAGAGTGATGAAACGAGTAGTTATGTCAGACGATTTATTTTCCACAATTCCGGGTTCCCAATCGCTTCTATCAAAATAACATATTCCAAGCGAAGCCATTGGCCTTCTGTAAAGTATACCATATGCACTCGAACCCACATACTCAATCTGCGGTTTGATTTCACCTGACATACTATAATCATTGAACTGTTCTGGCGTTGACCATGCGCCAGCATACCCCCGGTACCGATAATAGCCAGCCGCAGTGCTGGGACCACGATAAACACCGTGTGTTCCTCCACCACCTCGTAGGGTCACATCCGGGGTCCAGTTACTTTCCAGGGTATCAGGTGCAAGAAATCCAAAATACCAGGAACCACCATCACCATACTGAACAAGGTAGCGCACCTGCATGTATGCTCCGTCATAACTGAAAGCACAGAAAAGCGTATCGTTGTAGCCACCAATACCAGTTGTAAAATCGTCGAAAGGCGTGTTGAGTATACCATAAGTAATGAGAAGATCCCATGTATTACCATCTCTTCCATATATTTTAACCTGGTCTGCATTGTTTATATATGAGAGAATAGAAGAATGCGTTGAGTAATCCAGATTCCAGTCAGTATCAAGACCCTGTTGTGCATCGTTGATATTCGTGGCAATTCCAGTCCATGTAACATTGGTTGGATTATTCCAGTAGTTGTGGATGGTTCCAGCATCATCAATGCAATAGAAATATAGTCTATTGTCAAATTGCTCATGGTTGCTTGAGAAATCCACATCCTCAATTCCGCTGGCATTGAAAATATTATAGGAATATGCACCGTTGGGTAATGTAACTTGTTGTCCGTCTGCTGCATCAAAACGCATGTGCCATGTCATTGTATTTGGACTTCCGCTAGTACCGCCAGTATAGAGCACATGGAAGTGACCGCCAACAACACACCCATCCAAATCGTTCATTACATAGCTAAATCCACCTAGCGCGAAGGTCTCTGCCCAGTTATAGCCGCCATCACTAGAGAAATTCACTGTCCATCGGCTCCCCACGCCGTCACCCGTGAACCCAATCACTGCAAATAGGTTGTCATTGGTAAAGGAATGATCCATTGCAAGCACAAAGACACTATCTCTTGCACTTATCTGCACATCATCTGCCCAATCCGAAACTGGAGCAGGTATAGGAGTTCTCCACGATATACCGATAAGAGCGTTACCTTTAACGCCTTCTATCTGATTGAGTTCAGCGAAAAGTGCGAGTGCTTCTTCAAAGTATTCACTGTTCCACAGCAGTTCAATCTCCTGGGCGAATATTTTTACATCTTCAGAGACTGGCAGCATGAATTCGATTCCTATGCTGGCATTTTGTCTCTCGGCGAGTGTAAGTATTGTAAGACCGTAGTAAAAGGGATTGTTTTCCACACCCACAGCTGGTGCAATTCTCATATCGGGTAAGTTTTCAGTGGTAGAATTATAGGTATGAGAACCGCTTGACTGAAAAGTCGAATACGGATCCATAGGTATGCCCGATGCATCGAGTGCAATGATAATACCGAGTAATGCAAACACTGTTACAAATATCTTCATTTTTTTCTCCTTTGCGAATTTTGCCCAAATCTTGATTTGGTTACAAAATCCAGTATCCCGCTTTTTCCTAAGAAAAGGCGGGGTTATAGTTTAACCTACCATCCATCTTTTTCCCCTTGTCTTTTTTACTATTATCACCTCCTTCTCCTATATACTTATATGATTATCAATATAGCCGAATCATAAGATATGTCAATAGGTAATTCTTGGTATGTTGTTTCAGTTCTAATCCTTTTTTCCTTGTTGCCTTGCTTGTTTCTTTTTCAAATCTTGGGAGTATTCAACACCGCAGACCGCACAGAATCGAGCCAGAGGATGGTGAATTCGCGCACCACAATTAGCACATTCTGTTATAAGACTTTCG
>JAUVZL010000059.1 GCA_030602565.1 Candidatus Stahliibacteriota bacterium | reverse complement strand
GGAAAGATCGCGGTTATGCAAATTCATACTGGGGGGTTGATGTTCATCTCTCAAAACTGATAAAAGGAAAGGGACTTACCAATAGTATCGTCTTTGTACACTTTGATTACCCGGTTTTCCCCTTTGATTCGCTGCTCTGGTATGGCTCAGGGTTTCTAAATAACTCACCTGACTTTAAGGATAATATAATATATGCACGACATTTAGGTGCGCGCGATACCCTGCTAATGAATTTTTATCCCGACAAAAAGTATTATCTGTATACGGGCAAGTTAAAAGCTGGCAAGCTGCTTGAGCTACAGAGACTTTAATAGTATCCCTTTGGTTTTTTGAATACCTTGGGGTATTGACAAAAAAAATCAGCGCTGTATAATTAATAATAAAAGGAGGTATTATGCAAATATTTATCGTCGTATCACTATTCTCACTTGTCGCAAATCCGCTTGTTTGGACGACAAAAACCCCTCTGCCACAGGTTCTTGCAGGCAGCGGCTGCGCTGCGTTTAATGACTCTATATACATCATTGGAGGACGTGACCAGACGAGCCGCTACACAACCAACTATGTGTATGATCCGGCAACTGATATCTGGTCGAGCAAAGCCGAGATGTCAGTAGCACGTGCCCATATTGGAGGTGCGGTAGTAAATAGCAAAATCTATGTGATCGGCGGATGGGTTGGCTCAAGTGCCAGCGATGTTGTTGAAGAATATGACCCTGCTACTGATATGTGGACTACAAAAACGCCTATGCCTACGCCAAGATATGCTTATGCAATGGCTGTTGTGACAAATAAGATATACGTAATGGGCGGCATGGATATGAACGGTAATATATTCAATACAGTCGAAGAATACGATCCCGGAACAGATTCCTGGACTGCAAAAACCCCAATGCCCACAGCTCGTATGGGTCCAGCATGTGCTGTGATTAGAGATACAATCTATGTATTTGGTGGATCAACCTCTATTGGCGGTGGTGCTACAACTATTAATCAATGCTATGATCCAGGAACTGATATCTGGACGTCAAGATCAAATATGCAAAACTCAAGATATTGCCTGGGCGGCTTCGCGTTCGGCGATGAGGCTTATGCTGTTGGTGGCTATGATTACTATAATTACCACACAACCGTGGAAGTCTACAAGCCTACGCTCAATACATGGGTATTCGCCCAATCAATGCAATATGCGCGTCAGTCAATCGCTGTTGGGTTGAAGTATGATTATGTCTATGTAATAGGTGGCTGGAATAATGGTCCACTAAATTACAATGAAGAAGGTTGGGTTGCCCCAGGTATCCAAGAGCATTTAGTAGACAATCCTATGAGGATAAACATTGGACCTAACCCGTTTTCAGGTACAACGAAAATAAACATAACTCTTAATACCATCAAGTCCGGACAATATTGTGATATTGAAATATACAATGTGAGTGGTCGGCTGGTTCGCGCTATCTCAACCCCCATCTCTGGTTGTAAAACAGTAGTTGAATGGGACAGTAAGGATAATAATGGCCATGCCTTACCAAATGGCGCTTATTTGCTCGTAATCACAAGTCAGGGGTTTAAACAAACAAAAAAATTGCTATTGGTTCGATAAATCTTTTTATAAATTGTCTCTGATTTTTGCTTCTCTTGACATAGCTTCTATTGCTTGTATAATTACCAGATACAAGGAGTTTTTATGAAAAAAGTAATCGTGCTATCACTACTGTTCACTGCTGTATTTTCCTTTGCCAGTGAACGAGTAGTCGTTGCTGAAGAATTCATCAGGGTTACATGCCCGTATTGTCCTGGTGCAGCGCGAGGGCTTCGTGAGAACCACGCTAGATCCTATGACTCGCTCATTGTAATAAGCTGCCATACTGCAGCACCTTTTAATTGTCCTGCAGGATCCCAGCGCATTACTTATTACGGCATTTCCAGCGTACCCACAGTAAAGGTTGATGGTATTTTATCGGTTGTTGGCGGAGTCAGTGCTCCAGGCACTATGTATCCGTCTTACCGCCATCTATTGACCACGAGAGCCGCTATTGCTAGCCCTTTAGAGATAGATCTGACCTGTACATATGATTCAGTGAGCAATGATGGTTCGATCGCAGCAATTATTGATAATACATCAGGAAGCACAGTGAGCGGAACTTTGCATTTTTCTATCATTGAAAACAGCATACCGTATAATTGGGGTGGCGGGTTAACTACAGTTGAACACGTTCTCAGAGATATGCTGCCCGATGCAAATGGCGAAGCAGTTTCAATACCTGCCGGTGACACGATCATGCGTTCCAGAAATTATACTATTAACGGTTCGTGGAATGAATATAACTGTGATATCGTGGTATTTGTCCAAGGTTCATCACGTGAGATATATCAAGGCGCATCAACACCGCTTATTGAAAGCATTGATATGGACTATTATGGTTTGACATTCACTGAACTCAGCGGTAATGGCAATGGGGTTGCTGAACCTGACGAAACTATCAGGATGTATCTTAATGGAAAGAACAACGGTACTGGTTCTTATACTGGTACAGCTACGGTTTATTCTTCTGATCCATATATTACAATCAACGCAATCAATCCACAAACAGTATCGATCGGTCCTGGAGAACTCGATACGGTTTTGAGTATTGACGCAGTTACAAGTGCAACATGTCCATCTCCCTACACCTGGAATTTCCAGATCGATTTTGGTACGGGTGATACTAACGACATCAGTTTTATTGTAAGCTATGCAACAGGTTTTAGCGATAATATGGAATCCGGACAGGGTTCTTGGACACATACCGGGAGTAATGATAATTGGCATATCACTGAACATAAAAGTAACTCTCCAACTCATTCCTGGTATTGTGGTCTTGAAGGTAGTTGGCAATATACTGACCGTAATGATGCATCACTCATAACGCCCTATTTTGTCGTCACGCCAGATAGTTCTCTTGGCTTCTACCATCAATATGGTCTTGAAGCAAATTATGACTACACTTACGTTGAGATCGACAATAATTGCGGTTGGTGGCAGATATTAGATGAATACAATGGCTATCAGAGTACCTGGACACAAGAAACTTACTCATTGAGCGGTTATTCCGGACAAACCGCGAGGATACGCTTTCGTTTTATCAGCGACCAGAATACTATTGCTGAAGGTTGGTATATTGATGATGTAGCAGTCCCTAATATACTCGGTGTCGAAGAGAATAAAAATGCTCTTCAACCGATAAGTCTTCATGTATTACCGAATCCATTCAGTCACTCACTGAATATCATATGTAATTCTTCTGAAGTTAGTTCATTGAATATATATGATGCGACCGGTCGATTGATTAGAAAATTCAATGATCCAACTGTTAATAAATCTAACCAGATCTCCTGGGATGCGCTTGACCAGAATGGCAATAGAGTTCCCAATGGCATATATTTTATAAAACTTCAATCTGATCAAAAAACAGTGACAAAAAAGGTGCTTTTTGTAAGATAAATTTAGCTCAACTGAAAAAGGGATAGTTTTACAGCTGTCCCTTTTTTGTTTATCAATAAAGTAGATAACGCCGATCCTATAACATTGACAAACAAAACCAAACACCTTGAGAGCAGGTACCAGAGTGTTCGGTTTTCAATTATTCTCTTGGGTTTATCCAATTGTACTGCTGAGGACCTGCGAAACGGTCGATGGTGACATATTCAAAGCACGGGCGATTTTTCTAACCCCAAGGCTGTATTCTTGTGACAGGATAACCACGGCCCTGTGGCGTAAAATGCGTTGATCTCTACCTTTAGGACACTTCAGTTCATCAATCGATACGCTCAAACAGAAACACACGTAACTGATGGCTTTTTCTATAGAAGATTCCGGTACGTTGATCATTCCCAGTTTCGTGTTCACTTCTTCAATGTATGATCTATTGCCGATAATTGATCGAGAACCCTGTTCCGCTTCTCGCCAATTAATTGGTCCATCATCATTACAATTCACAAATTCTTCATATGCAATATGTGAATCATCAGATGCATTCCCGAATTGTGACAGGACGATTTCGGGCTTCAAAAGTGATTTTGTCACGTTACTAACATAGCTTTGATAACTTGTCCATTTATAGTCTTCTGGTTTTTCAACGAGCCCTGCCTCCACTGCCTGCCGATGTATGTAACGCGAGAGCCAGATAGCGTAATTATCAGCATCCACGATACTGTTCTTGAATCTGCAACCAAATACGTGCCCGATCCGTCCATAGCACTTATTGAACACTATTGCATAGCGTCCGTGCAGCCTCTCCATGAATTCTGATATCGTACCACGATGATCTAAGATGAAGAGATGGATATGCCATTCCATCAAGGCATAGGCAATAATATCGATTCCATATGCTTCACTGTATTCCTTAAGATACTTTAAGTATCTTTTGTAATCAGATGGGTTTTTAAATATTGGATGCCGATCATTGCCCCGGTTATAGATATGATGATATAGCTCGCACCCTTTTAAACGTAGTTTTTTAACCATCAAAAACTGAACAATTGAACACCTGCTCTCATGCGGTGGTGAACAGCTAAACGTCAGCCCCGAATGATGTTGGACCCATTATTGGTTTCTTGAATTGGGGTAGTGCGAACCCGATCATAGCACTGATCAGGAGCATAATGCCAACAGCTGTGAAAATAATGCTAATAGAGAGGATATCAACGAGAAAGCCACTCAGCGCAATAGAAATTGGCATCGCTATTTGCGCAATAGTAAAAACAAAGCTGGACACCACGCCTAATTTATCAGGGGATACTTTTTCTTGAAAAAGCGTAGTTATTGGTAGATTGGACAGACTAATACCTGCACCAAGAAAGAATAGAGCAATAAGTATAATAATAGGGACAAAACCGATACCCATTGCAAAGACAGCTATTGCGGAAATAATCAGTCCAGTAAGTACCATGGGGATTCTACGCAGTATTTTGCCCAGAAATCCGATGAGAAAACTAGATGCAATTAGCCCAATCGACAAAGCACTCATCATTATGCCGTAGCCTAATGCTTCCATCCCATATTTCGTTGCGAGCAAGGGAAGCAGCGGCATAATGGGACCACCTAAGAAGTTGATACATGCCGCATAAATTGCAAGGGTCAACAAAAATGAAGAACCAACCAGTATCCTGTATCCTTCTTTTATATTAACAAATAGCGATTTAACCTTAATCGACTCAGTTTCTTTGCGAGCATATTGTACTACAACGAAAATAATGCAAAAGGAGGAAAAGAAGAAAGTAATGGCATCAATAAGAAAACAATTCTCAATACCTACTAAGCCAATAAAGATGCCTCCAAGACCAGGAGATATCACCTGCATTAGTCTTCTTGCTCCAGTAATGACACCGTTTGCTTTAAGCAGGAGTTCTTTAGGCACTAACTGTGGAATTATGGTGAATTCTGTACGGTGGAAAAATGGCGAAAAGACTGAAAAAATAAATATAATAACAAATAAATGAACAACTGTCACCATATTAAGTCGGACCAGGATGAATAGAAACAACACCACAGCGCCACGGAGGATATCAACAATTATCAGAATTTTCTTTTTATTGAACTTGTCAGCTATTGGTCCGGCGATAAAGCCGAATATAACCTCATTTAATGTGTAAATACTGAATATACCTCCGAGGACCAGTCCTTTACCGCCGGACAACTGTAATGCCAACCACATAAAAGCTATTAAATAAAACCCATCACCAAGAGATGAAATGCTTTGAGCAATTAAATAGAAAATGAAAGACTTATTCTTCCAGATGCTCTTATCCATTTCCTCCTTGCAGGTTCAAGAGTCCTTCTTTCCAAAAGTACTCTACAAAATCTATGAGATTTTTGTGTACTCTTTTAATTGGCAGATTTGACCATTCATTTTCTAGACTTTTATTGATCTTCCCAATTGTACTTTGTGAATGAAGCTTTAGCCAGATTGATTTGGCGACGGGGTCCAACTCAAACTCCTTATTGCTCGAATAATCGTCATTATTCAACGACAATTGTAAGACGTTTCCTTTGAGTTCCCATGATATATCGTCTTTGATAGTAGGAACTGTTGATTGCTTGAGATCGAGTTTAATCAATGCCAGTTTCTTTTGTGCTAGTTGACAACGATAGATTATATCAGGGTCAGATAAAGCAATTAATGGGCACCCTTTACAAATTCCAATATCCGGGCAATCAGCGCAACCACTATTATTCATCTTTGATACTGAATGTGCATAGGAAATGAATGGTTCGAATGTGCTAAAAGCATGATCTGCCGGTTCAGTGAGAACATCCCAATAACACAGATATTTTTCTAACACCGACATCTCATTAGCCATAGATGGAAGCATGTAACACGGCAAGGCTTTGCCATGAGGATCAATATATAGTGTGTTTCCTGCTGAACATGTGGTATGTATAACTGGTAAGTCTATATTGTACTTCGCATTGAGAAATTTTGTCTCCATCGGCGAAGTTCCCAAGAAAAGTCTGAAATCCTCCTTCATCATTTTATAAACTTCACATATCTTGTTCCAACACGACAGAATTTCTTCTGGAGATAAATACAGCATCTCCTTCACATTTGTTGCAGAACCACAGAAACTCACGGGAATAATGCTAAGAAAGTGGATACCAAAAAACTGGCACAAGTTCATCATACTGGGTCCTTCGTGCACATTAACTTTTTGAAGCGTACAGCTGACACCTATTTTAGTAGTTATCTGGTTTTCTCGAATGTAATTTAGGCACGTTAGAATATTCTTCGTTGTCTTATTGAAATTCCCTTCACCTCTGATCCTATCATGCGTTATATCAGATACGCCATCTAGACTAAAGATAAGCATGTTCAGTCCGGACTGGAGCAAGGAATCGAATCCTTCACGATTTAAGAAAGTACCATTTGTCGTGACGTTTACTCTGATTTTATTCACGCTACACCACTTGATGATGTCAGGTAAATCACTCCGCATTGTTGGTTCACGTCCCGAGAAATTGATTTCTTGCAGTCCTAATGATAGCAATTTCCGAATAATCTGTAGTACTTTAGAATAGTCAAGGTCTGGACCTGGATTTTCTACAGTATAGCAATGGAGACATTTCAAATTACAATCGTTCGTAATGTCCCATCTCACGCTGCCTACCCTCACTGGGTTCATGATTGAAATCCTCCTTGTTTTCCTTTGTGATATGACCAATGAAACAAAGGCGCCTTTGTTTGGTGATTGGTTATTTCATATTTAACGAACACCGTTACAGCAGACTGCAAGACCCAGACAGCCGACATTCATATGTGCTGAACGTTCGGATATCTTCTTAATCATTATGCCTCACCTCCTTTCCTAATGTTCATGATGTATTATTGTATAGCAATTTCTATGCCAGTGTAAAGGTTTGAAATTTCAAGACTTAAATTCTTGGTTGTGACATTTCTGTCACAGGGTTTTAGGTAAAATCAGCGAAAAATGCCGTAATGGCTTGCGGTTCAACGCTTTGCGCGAGTGACAGATTTGTCAGTGGTTTTGACAGATATGTCACAAGCCAGATCTTCGATGACGGAGATTTAAGCAGATTACACAGCTCTATTAAGGACTTAGGACAAATTTGTCACAAAACAGATCTGGCACACAAGTGAGTTCTCGAACAGTAAACCCCGTAGGATCTTGCTGTGCAACGGGGTAAATACTTTTTCTTATGTCCCTACCTAATCTTGACAATTTTTTGTATCACTTTGTCTTCGGTCTGGATAAAGTAGATACCTGGGCTTAACCTATTTATCTTGACTTGTCTGCCTGTAATATCAAAAACTCTACATTTTTTATCATGAGGTAATTGTAATTGTCCACTGATGATCGTGGCACCAAAGTGATATTTTTTAACTGCCTTTGATACGTGTTCTACAATACCAGGTATGCCTTCGAATAATTCATTCCATGAATACCAAAGCTTGGCATGGACATGAGCAGGTTCATTACGATATGCATAACTTACGCCAACGCAATGCCAGTCAGGGTGGTCAAGAATAATATCCGGTCGAAAGACCAGGGATTGATACGTGACCCCTCGGGCAACAGCATTTATAATGGCAATTGCCCGTTCTGTTGTAAGATGAAAATCCACATTAAGCGAATCGGCAATTCTCTGATATCGCCAGCAATCTATTGGAGAATAGAGGACACGGTCGTGATTAGTCACCGCGAGATTCCAATCAGAATTGATCGGGTTTGGTAAAAGGTTATTATCGCTAACCAGGCGCAAAGAGTCAGCTGTATTATTCATCTCCAGAATCCCGGCAGGGATAGGGTGAAACGCATCATAGCGTGAAAAGAGATGAGTATCCTTGGTGTTTAGACAAGTTGAGTGGTCAATCGTATATATGATGTCGAAAATGTCATGAAGACCATTAGAATCCGGATCAATGATTTCAATAGCATTTCGGTGAGAAAGGGCAATTGGAATTAAAGAATTCGGTGGTATATATGCCGTGTCTGGATGATTACCTGTATTGCGGCAAATGCCAACACCTTGTTGATTCACGCCAGCACCACAACCAATGCTGCCTGCCCCACCCACGATGAAGAATTTTTGTTCGCCTGAAGAATCCGGCGCAAACGCGATGATCAAAGACGTATTCCCCATTGATGTGTATTGACCAAATCCACCCTCAGTATTCCGGGCGATAATCATGCCGCCCTGTAATGTATCATCATTTATCGTCGATTCACCCCAACCCGAGATATTTGAACATCCAGATACAATAAAGTCAGGGTCTGTGTTGATACATAATATGTCCTCCATGGTTAATTCTCTTCCCAGCTCTGGATGGTTTAAGTCAACGCCTTTGGCAAGCATGCCGTTGTACATACCCTGCGCTTCATCTTGATATTTTTGTGGTATATAAAAGTGACTACGATAATATGGGAGAATGACATTTTCGTATTCGGTTGGAGAATAGAAGTGAAAACTATCTGTACCGACTATGACGCGCGTGAAATTCGCCATGATCTCTTCGCCGAGCAAAAAACCGTGTGCATAACCCATCTCATTGTGGCTACCCCATACCTGCAAATATTTCTGTGACGGTGGTCCTTTTGTTCTTAATCGACCATTACATATATGAGGTTGTGCGGTCATATTAGAAAGCGTGATATCATCGAGATAAAACTGTTGGTCTACTGGGATTTTGCGCATTCTAAAAGCGATGTAAATAGGAATATCATTGTATGAGCTCAAACTCACAACCTGCTGAGTCCAGGATGTCTCGGTTATATAGAATGATTGTAAAAGGTTAAACGATGGCATTCCAGGTGGCGACAGGGTTGAGACCATGATATCAAGGCTGCATCCTGCACTGCTTGTTGCGCGATACCAAAAACTGAGTAAGGTATCATTGGTCCCTGCTTGCGGCAGTACTTGAGGTGTAATGAGATAATCTAAGTTTGTGAATACTAAACCAGCATATGCCGTGTCATTGTAACAAGTGGCAGTATGGGCACTGGTATGCCCCTCGGTTGTATCTCTGTACCAGCAAGCATCAAGGGCATCTTCATTAACAATAATCCAGCCATTCGGCGGAAAGTGATTCTGAGTTTCAAAACTCTCTGTCCACGCACAGGGTAAGAAAAAAATAAGTAATAACACATCACTCCTTTGCTATGAGTATACAACTACTTTATTATAAAACAGGGAGGAAGAAAGTCAAGATATATTGTCAGAAACTTGGACAGATTGTGTAATAGACATTTTAGGAAACCCTCACCCCTGCCTGTGCCGATGGCACGGCAGACAGGCCATCCCTCTCCCTTAAAAAGGGAGAGGGTGTATTAATTGGTCACTTTCCTCTCCTCTCTGAGGAGAGGACAAAGGTGAGGAACTCATTTACTAAATTCAAAATCAAGGGATAAAGATATGTCCAAGTCTCTGATATTGAGTTATGGAGATTTTTTTCGTGGCAGGCATTCTACAAAATACTCTACAAAGCTCCATGCATTACTCAAGTTTTACAATCTTTTTTGTAATAGTTTTACCGGGCGTTTTTAATAGTAGATGATACACACCACAAGGAAGATCTTTTAAAGAAACTTTCTGAAAATATGTGCCGGCTGCCCTTTCGCCAGCATAAATATTTTTTACCAACCTGCCTAAATTATCGTATACGCTTAATGAAATTTTTGCTTCCTGCGGCAGAGTGTATCTTAATGTAGCGTTTGTTTTTGTTAAACTCGGGATACATATGAGAGCAATGTTCAGTTGAGATGTTACATTATTTTCTTCTATTCCTGCATTACCCAGGGAATCAGTTTTTATAAGATAAACACCACTTGACGTTGAGCCAGCAATAATAAATCCATTATCCGGAGTATTCTTAATTGAGTAGGCACAATCGTCATCAACACTACCATAGGTTCTTGTCCAGAGTACATTACCCAAGGAATCGGTCTTGATAAGCCAGACATCCTTATCACCACCTACATAATGAGTAGTGTAACCAGCAATGATATAACCACCATCCGAAGTAATCGCTACTGAATAGCCAACATCATCATCTGCGCCACCATAGGTCTTTGTCCATAGGGTATCGCCTAAAGAATCTGTTTTTATAAAATAAACATCCTGCCCCAGGGCACCAAAGGAGTTTGTTTGTCCAACAACGATATATCCATTGTCTGGTGTAACCTCAACATCATGACCCCATTCATAATTAGTCCCGCCATAGGTCTTTGTCCACTCAGGGTTACCCACTGAATCAGTCTTTATAAGATATATGTCTCTGAATCCAGCACCAAATGAATAGGTCGAACCAACAATTATGAATCCATTATCAGACATATTTTTCACACAGCGACCTATGTCGTAACTATCTCCACCATAAGTCCTCGACCACAAAACATTACCCGCGGTATCAGTTTTCATAAACAAGACATCACTGCCGCCCTGTCCATATGACTTTGTTTCGCCGACAATAATAAAATTATTATCCGGGGTAATCTCAATCCAATAGCCTTTATCAAGACTGTCACCACCATAAAACCTTGACCAAAGTGTATCACCAATGGCGTTGAATCGCACAATATAGGCGCCAGCAGGTATTGGGTCATTGATACTGTCTCGATATCCAACAGCTATAAATGCCCCATTAGATAATTCCTTAAGAGAATAGCTTCCTTTATTAACATAAGGTTGAGACACGAGACTTGTCCAGAGGGTATCACCCAACGAATCGGTTTTAACAAGATAGATAATGTCTCTGTATAGTGCATAGAAACCCACAATTGCATATCCATAATCAGAAGTGCATGCAACTTCATAGCCAGTGACACCGCCATAGCTTCGTTCAAAGGTGATCGTTGCTGACGAGAGAACTGGTATTAATAGTATTAAAAAAAATAATTTGTGCCAACTCATAACTCTCCTTTATCTTAAGAGAATTACTTTTTGGGTTATGGAAATACTGTCGCAAGATAATCTAATAAAGTAGATACCCTCAGAAACCCGATGTCCAGAATAATCCCCACCATCCCAGGAGATAACAGTAGGCACTATGGAGTAAGTAGTAGGCAGTAAAAAATCACGAATCAACCTGCCTGAAACATCATAGATTTTTAACTCTATGCGCTCTGTACTACTTGTCCCGTAGGATGAATGTGTTCTCCTATCGGGATGTACTTTGTCAAAGCTGATGTTTGTCAGCTTTGAAAACGGATTTGGATAAACCTCCAATTCATATCTTGATTCAGGTATTTCGGTTCTTGTTTCTTCAATCCCGACAAATGTCCCTTTGGCATATTTGATACCGCAAAAATTTACCTGACCTACACTATCCCAGTCAGAGAATCTAAAAAATACATGGGGCTGGTCAACATTATCAAGGGCTAAAGAAATATCTCCCATATTATCCATAGTAGAATCAAGTCTTCCACATAGATGCCAGACACTATCTTTGTAGCAATACTCAACCGGGCCTATTGGATGATAAAAAATATGAGGGTTATCTGAACTGTCTAAATCAAGAACAATTCGAATATCGTTCCAGCCAATATCAACACCAGTATATTCTGGATGCCAGGTAGTACCATCCCACCAGGTACAGTAAATACCAATATTTACAGTATGAGCGATATAGGGGTAATCTTGGCTATTTAGTGCTAAAGAAACAGGTAACCCGCCGTAAATATTACAAAGCACAGGATCCACAATCCACGAGCCAAGAGAATCGTCATAATGGGCGATCTTTAGAGTATCGGTATGGGTATCACTGCGAATTCGATAAAATGCAATATGGGGTGTACCTTCGCGGTCAAATTTTAATGATGGGCTATAATCCAATGGATATCGATGATGCCAGGTAGTGTCACGCGCAACGATTGATGTATCCCAATCTATCCCATTATAATGGGCATATTTAATATAATGCAGTGAATCCGCAACATTCCAGGCTATATATGCTATTCCGGGTAGATGTGATGCATCGAGGTCAATTGATGAATTGAAACGCCCAAAATAGTTTCCAAGATAACCAGTACTTGAATCAACAGCTTCATTTAACCAACCAGCAGTATCACGCCGGGCATAACATACATAGGTTTTATTTAATGCATCATCTTTTCTGTAATAACTCAAATGGGCAATATCGTCGTTATCAAGAATAAGAGAAAAGCCATAGTAAAATAAACCACTTTCTACAACTTCCTTGTGCCAACCGGATACTATAGGATATGCATAAATAATTTTATTCTGGTCTTCCCTACCATAAACAACATGTGGTTTATTAACGCTATCAAGTGCCAATGCATTAGAAGAAAAATTATAAGGATAGATAGCAGCAGAATCCACAATTTCTATTTCCCAATTTACCCCGTTAGAAAACTCTGCCTTTTGATTAGGGATGAAAATTGAATCTTCTTTAGCGAAGATTGGGTCTAATGCCTTGTCTGAAATTCTAACGGGGTTTATCTGACTAAAGCCGATAACGATCAGTATTAATATCGCGGATAACTTCTTCATTTTCTCGTCTCTTTTTCAATTATTATACTATAGTCGCAAGAAATGTCAATATATAAGGGCGTGTTGCTAAATCCATATTTTTCATGAGATTACTTCGTCGCTTTGCTCCTCGTAATGACATTTTAGGGTTAAAGGGAAACATGCGTTGCTGAAAACATTATAATATTTACACGGATTTTGAGTGCTTATGTTTGTACATTTCTTGATCAGCAGTGGCAATGAGTTGATCTACAGTTTTCTCATGATCCGGATCGTATTCTGCAAAACCACGGCTTAAATTGATTTTGTAAGGTTTTATCCCTTTAGTGTTGAAATCAGCCTTTTTTTGAGCAATTCGTCCCCAAGCAGTAAGCGCTTGATCAATTGAACACTGGGGTAAGACCAGCAAAAATTCATCACCACCTAACCTGCAGACAATATCAATTTCTCGCGTTGCCTCTTTTAGAAAACCGCCAACCAGCTTCAAAACTTCATCACCTTCTTGATGTCCATAGGTATCATTGACTTCTTTAAGTCCATCTACATCTATATAACAGATGCTCAACTTTGATTTATTCCGTTTAGCTAACTGAAGTTGTTTACCAAAGAGTAGTAATCCAAACCCCCTATTTAATACTTCGGTCAGTGTATCTGTTGTCGCAAGCATCCTCAGTTTCATCTCTGCTTGTTTGCGCTCAGTGATATCGGTAATAATCAAACCAAGTCCTTCACCTACTTTAAAGGCATTCACGCTTAAATGCATCTTGCCAAATTGAGGATGAAGAACTACGTCGTCGACAGACATTGGTTTTCCGGTCTTTACAACCTCCGAATACTTGACGTATCGTCTTTGTTCTTTGATCTCTGGGTATAATTCGGTAATAGGTTTTCCGACGACATCCTCTTTATTAGTGCTAGCTGGCAACATTCCTACTCCGACATTATTGAGTTCGACGAGATTGAGTTTTGAATCAAAAAGAGCAAATGCATCAGGCGCTGAGTCCATAAAAACACTCCGTCTCTCTTCGCTTTCTCGCAATGCTTCGTCTGCTCGCTTGCGTTCAATCGCCATTGCCACTTGATCAGAAACAAACCTAAGAATATTCACATCTTCTTCGCTATATCTAATGCCTTCAGAATAACTCTGAACAGTCAGTACGCCAATGATTGTTGCTCTGATTCTTAATGGTACGCCGAGCCAATCTATATCTGGTGTACCCATAACTTCAATATCGCCTCTTTGCTTCAGTTCTTTGAAAACCTCGGGTGATGCTAATAAAGGTTTTTCTGTTCGAATTACGTATTCGGTAAGTCCTTTGCCTAATTTTCTTGAAGCAGGTGTCTCGTCAAGCTCATCAATGAAATAAGGGAAACTGATTGTTTGCGTTGTTTTGTCATATAGGGCGATATAGAGATTCTTTGCCGGCATCAACTCGCCAATGATATCATGAATAGACCGAAAGAGCTCTTCAAGATTGTCTGTAGAATGTGCCGCCTCAGAGATCTTATAGATTGAAACCTGAAGTTGTTCTGTTTGCTTACGCTCAGTAATATCGCGGAATACCCCCTGGATTATTGGTTTCCCGCCCACGGTAGTTACTGAGGCAGTTATGTGAACAGGTTTTATCTTGCCTGATTTTGTTATTATTTCTGCCCTCTCGTCGACCGCCCCTTTCTCTTCAATATGTTTTTTAAACACATTAGCATAATATTCTGCTTTTTGAGGGGGATGGACCGCGGTTTGAGGACATCCTACAATCTCTTCTCTTTTTTTCTCTAAAAGGATTTCTGCTGCCTTATTACAGTTTGTAATCAAACCGTTTTCAGGATCTGCCCAGAAGATTGCATCAGTTGCATCTTCAAATGCTAGTTTGAACTCTTCTTTACTCTTCTGCAGCGCCTCCTCTGCCAGCCGGCGTGCAGTTTTTGCCTTTTCCAGTTCGGCAATTCTATGCTGCAATTCGTTCAGTTCATTTATTAGTTGTTCTTTTGTTTTATCTTCGTGTTCCATTTTATCTATATCTTAAATTCATAACAACCTATTATATTGTAAAATGAATACAAAAAAAGTCAAGGGTTCTGGTGCTCTGTGACATAAATTCTTGAAAACACCATGTTGTCATTGCCCGACTTGATCGGGCAATCCACAGGAAGAAATCTTCTGGATTCCCGCTCCCCGTTTTCACGGGGACAAGTTTACCCCTGCGAAAGCAGGGGCGGGAA
>JAUVZL010000052.1 GCA_030602565.1 Candidatus Stahliibacteriota bacterium | reverse complement strand
GGTTAATTATCACCCTCCCCTTTATCCCCTCCCATCAAGGGAGGGGAAATATGTAATGTGTGGGGTATGATGGTGGTCCCATTAAAGGAGCGAAGTTTGAGTGATAGGTATAAGAATTTTTGGGAAAAACTAAACTGTTACATAATATATATATGGGATTGTTAGGGGCTGAGAACCCTTTGATCGCGGAGATTCAATGGCACGTAAAAGATATGGAAAGAATCGAAGCAGAGATCATTGACCAGCAGTGATGGTTCAATTACTTGACACGGTGTCTGATGAAGACTACACTGTTGGTGTTAGAGGTGCTCTTCTATTTGTAAAGCGGTTGCAAATGTATGCAAATTACAAGGAGTAGAACATTGAGAAAAAAAGGAGGAAAAGATGAACAACGAATTAACTCTTCAAGTCATTGAAGCATACTCAATACCATTTAGAAAGGCTATACAAGGAAATGTAGAACAACTTGAGGATGCAATAAAAGAGGAAAAGGAAAAAGGAATTAAGGAATTTTTATTTGCTCATCATGTATTCGAAAGACAAAACGTTTCACCATATTTTAAGTGGCAAGCAATAGAATTACTTAATGAAAATGACGACTGGCGTAATGAGAAAACCCAGGAAAAAATGTGGTGCAAATTTCACGATCAGGCAAACGAGAAAAGCTATGAAGAACTTAAGAAGCAATATGAGGAGAACAAAGAAAAAAATAACAAGGGAAAACAATATTGTCCTTGTTGCGAATCAAAGGTATGTATTAAAAATGTTAATGCAAAGAATAATCCATTGTTTACCAGCAAAAATGCTAACAAAAAATCTATTTGGCAAGTTGATTTTGCAGAACATATACAGAATCTTAATTCAGAGGATGGAATTGTGAAATTATATAAGGAATTAATTGCGATTCATGGAATCGGACCAAAAATTGCCTCCTATATTTTGAGAGATTTAGTTATGTATTCAGATTGTAAGTATGGCAAAGGTAGTACTATTAAGAATAAAGAACTTACCGAATCAGAAAAGGTTGTTTATTATTATCTTCAACCGATTGACACATGGCTGAGATTGATAGCTGATGAATTATTTTTGTATAGAAAGTTTCCTGATCTTAAAGAAGAATTAAAAGGACTAAAAAGAGAATTAATGAAAAATTTAGAGAATGCAGATGCAAAGTATAAAAACCTCATGAAAAATGTACGAGACAATATAGATGTCAAAAATTTAAGTGGATTAAAAATCGGGAACTCACCTGATGGTGTGAAAATCGAGAAATTCCGTATAAAGAGTATTTGTGATGAGTGCATTGAAGTTGGGGTAAATCCATTGAAGTTTAATCAAGGAGCTTGGTATATTGGCGCAAGAGTAATGCGTTGTAAACCGCAATTCGAGCAAATTCTAGCGATTAAAGATGATTTTAAAAGAGCAAAGAAGTTAGTTGAATCGGGGATAAAGCCGGATCGCTTAGATGCATATAATAAAAGAGACCTTATCAAAGATGCAGATTTGAAGGAACAATTCAGAGAAGAAATCAAGAGCATTGAACCAATGTTACTTAAATGTGACAAAGAATGACCGATAATTCTCTAAAATTGTTATAACTCCGGTAGATTATGATTATTGAAGAACTATTAACGAGAAAATCTAAATATTCCGGATAGATGTAGGGTTTCGGCGTTTAGCATGGCAGCGGGGAAATAGTCTTAAGGAGAAAATTTTATTATGAAAAAATTAAAAGCCAGAAATGCGAAAGCTATGAATTACCTAAAGCCCATGCTAAAACGCAAAAAAAGCTGAAAAAGAGAAGCGTAAGCCTTTATGATCGTTACGGTAAAATTTTAGAGAGGATTTCATTCAAGTACTTCAATTACACTTATGAAAAAACACGCTCTCTGCGTACTGGCGTTTGGCAGATCCAAAAATATTTCAAAAAACCCTTAACTGAAAAAGTTGTGTACTTATATAACGGAAAAAATCTGGTTGCAGAACACATTTTTAGACCAATGAACCATCTCACTCAAAAAATTATTTATCAGTATGATTCTCATGGTAGATTGTGCTATTCCAAATATTTCAACCTGACAGGTGAAGTGTTGTGGGAGAACCATTACAAGTACGATAACCTTGGTCACAGACGTGAATGGATAGCCCAGAATTACTCGCTGAGCGATGTATCAAAATGGAAGTACCGCTATGATAGCAAAGGGAGAAAAAAGATTGTAGAATGTGAATCGACATTCTTTGGTAATAACTTCTACGAGTATAAGTACGATAAGAACGATAATATTATTGAAGAGGATTATTATAGAAAACCGAATATCCTTGAAGGATTATCTAAGTATTTTTATAATAGAAAAGGACAGAAAATTAAATTTGAATTCTTTCATGCGGACGGTAAAAATGGTGGCTATGTACTGTATGTACGTGATAACCACGAAAATTCAATTGAATCGAAAGAATATAATGAACGATTACTTCACATTACGAAAACAGGATATAATAAACATAATCATGTTACTTCATCTTTATATATCAATTATTATTGCGACTGCAGGGGCGTGCGCGTAGTGCCGTATCAGTTGGATATCTTAAAATATGAGTATTATCAGAATGTGTAAGGTAGCCCCTCATTTTGTCGAAATTCGGGACGCTCAATTTCCCGATCAAATCGAAGATTTGAGGAAAATTGGCGGAGGTGTAAAATGCCAAAGTATGATAAATGGCTGCAGGATGTCGTGGATGCAGCTGAAGAAGTAATGAAACAATTGGGAGATATTGACTACAACGAGGCTGTTTATGAGGAAGCTTTGTGTCATGAATTGCGCATTCGCAGCATACCTTATGAACGGCAACGCTATTTCGAGCTGATGTATAAAGGCTATACTGTCGGTTCCGGTCGCGTTGATTTTATCATCAATCCATTCTGGGCTTCAAAAAATAAAGCGGAAGAACACGTAATGGAAATAAAAGCAGTTAAAGACATTGCCAAATCGCACATGCGTCAAGCCCAGGTTTATATGCTTTCGCTAGACATAAATAGTGGTGCTGTAATGAGTTTCCATCATGAAGAAGGTATACTTGTTGAACCACTCACAATGCCTGATATTAAACCTCTGAGCCGCAGTGTTAGCAAACCAAAATCCAAGAGTCGGAAATCAATTGAAAAACTCTTGGAATTCATTGTTAACGAAGTATACAATTACTTTGGTTCAGAATTTATTTATCGCGAGACAACGGGCCTTGCAACATACAAAAACGCTCTAGGAGTGGAACTAAGGTTGAATGGTATTGATTACAGCAGTACAACGTATCCAATTCTCTACAAGTGTCAGGAAGTTGAAGATTTCACAATACCTTTTATGTTCTCTGATAATTCAGCCATGGTGCTGGAATTATACAAGAAGCTGGAAGAAATTGATGAAGACAAAGGCTATTACAAAGGGTATGCAAGGAAATTCGGCATCAAAAAACTCTATCTGGGATTACTCCCCCAAAAAGAGGATGAAAAAGTAGTCCTCACAAAAGTCTAGCTAAAAGGAGGGAAAGATGGACATAAACATAAGAAAAGAAATAGGTCGCTGCCATCAGTGCGGCCACGAGTATTTAATACTTACAAGGAAAACAGAGTATCCTAATGATTTGAAGGTTCCAATAACACCAACCTGCCCCGAGTGCAGTTCTGAAGACGTTGTGCTTTTCAGCACAAAGAAAACCTTTGTGGGAATTCCTGAAGACAGTTTGACAGACTTGTCCAAAACATTGCTGCACGACACATCATGCGTCAAATGTGGGAAATCTCTACCGTTACTTTCAGAGGAACGGGTAGATCTTATATTTGGAATGGAAAAGGTGGTGAATGAAGCAGAGGGGTTAGTCGAAGAGTGGAAACAATCTGTGCCTTTCTGCAAACACTGCATGGAACATGAATCAGAGGAAGCATTAATTAATGCTAGCCAAAAATATCTTGAAAGTGAAAAGGATGAAAGTTCTGAAGAACTTCTCAAAAAAGCTACAAGAAGTTGGAAGTATTAGAAAGATAGGAGGTTGAAAATGGCACGTTTATATCATCATAGATGGTTTGATCATTTCAGTATTGCACCATTTTCCACAGAAGATTCAATGCGGGATTATTTGATATCGAATCCCCAATTGATATTCGAAGAGAAGGATATTGTGATTGCAATAACCGAAGAAAAATGCTTGCCGGGAAGTACTCTGGACAAAAAATATGGGCGAGCAGATATACTTCTGTGCCGCATTGCAGATGAAACTTACGATTCAATCCCTCGAGAAATTGACATGTCTAACCTAGAATTGTGGATTATCGAACTCAAGAAAGCTGAAGCAGATTTCGAGAATGGATTCATACAATTGTTTGACTACATGACGACAATAAAAAACAGTCAGAATATTCAAAGGGATATCAAATCAGAAATTATTGTAGCTATTAAGAAAAAAAGCGGGGTAGATGAATTGCATTGCGAGGATGCGCCACTTACCATATGTGGTGCAGTTATCGCACCATCGTTCGACTTGATTGAGAGAGTGACGAGAAACATTGGTGTGTACGACAATGAGTGGAAACTACTTGAACAGGTACTAAAACAAGCTGGTAAACTTGGCGAAGGCTTCACATTACTTGATGCAGTGGTGCACAGTCGCACAGTCGGTTTCTCAAAAGTTACTCTCATACAACTAATTAGATTCAAAAGAGGCGATGAGGTTGTAATATTTGCAGAAAATGCGCTCGGACACAGAGCCGCCATACGCATTAAAAGATTTGATCCATTGCTACTCTTCGACAATGGTATAGTTACAGAAAACCAAATATACTATTTCAAAGACGAAACTGGCAAAATCCATGAGAACGCTAAATGTCGAGTTCTGAGAAAACGAGGAGTAAGTAGTTCATTTATGATCGAAATCCTATCTGTCGATGACCATGAGGCTATCCAAATACATAAATGGGCAGAAGATCACTTTGAGTTTGAATCAAAGAAACTTCCTTTCCAAAATACAGCTAAAACATGTAGCATAGCCTTACATAAATTGTTTGATGTGTTCGATGACACTGAATTGTATAACAACTACGGGAATTTTGGCGAAAATAATTTTGTAAGTTCTCACGATGAGAAAACACTATTCGAATTGAAAGAGAATCTACAAGAGAAATTTAAGTTGTAAAAACTGATCGGCTCGGGCACATCTATAAAAAAATTGCTTCTCATTCCATTCGAGATCTTCGACCGCATAATTTTCAGGAAAATGCCTTTTAAGAAAAAGTTGCCAGCATATACTATCGAGTTGTCTCTTGACGAACACCGTTATCAGAGCTATATATAAGGGAGGAATATGAGAAATGTAACGAAAGAAATATTTTTAAATACAATGGTGTGCCCAACGTTGGGTTGGCTTATAAGAATACGGGGGAGACAGACGGTTCTTGGTGAGCCATCGTTAGACCAACAGTTCAGGATGGAGCAGGGGTGTGAGGTTCACGAACGGGCAAGAAGATTATATTCTGATGGGATTTTAATAAGTGACTCGAATTTCAAATCTGCTGTAGCTCGTACAGAAAGTCTAATGAACAATCCAGACATCGATGTGATTATGGAGGGAGCTTTTTTTGCCAGCGGCTGCGCGACAAGGGCGGATATATTGAAACGGGATGGTGAAACCTGGCATATGATTGAAGTAAAGGCTAAGATCAGAGACGAAGAGGATTTAATTGATGATATGGCTTATACAGCAACTATTATTAAGCGTTGTGGGTATAAGATTTCCAGAATATCACTATTCCTTTTGTCAAAAGACTTCCGGCTGGGGATGCCGAATGAAAAGCTCTTTGTCGAAGTGGAGCATACAGAGGAGGTGTTAGAACGCATAGAAGTTTTTGAAGAACAACTTGAATCGGTTGTTGAGTTAACATCAAGAGAAAACAAACCAACACCGCAACTCAAAATTGAATGTAAAAATTGTGTTATTTTTGAAGATTGTTTAGGAGAAGGTATTGAGAACCATATATTTGAGCTACCTGGCTTGTCCAAAACAAAATTTGTTCTGTTGAACGATTTAGACATTAATCGTATTGAGAATATCCCGGATGATTTCAAACTTACCTCAAATCAGGCTAAAGCGAAAAATTCTATTGTTACAAAAAAGCCGTTCATTAGTGAGAAGTTAAACGGTGCGCTCACGGAAATACAATGGCCCACGTACTATTTGGATTTCGAAACAATGTCTACAGCAATACCTTTATATGATGATACAGCTCCGTACGCTACAGTACCAATCCAATATTCGATACTCAAGTGTTCTGCTCCAGGAAACATAGAGGATCATTTTGAGTACATTGCAGATCCAAAAAGAGACTGTCGTAGACAGCTTGCAGAAAATCTTATTAAATATCTTGGACAGAAGGGTAGTATTATTATGTATACCAGCTTTGAGAAAACTATTATTAACGAATTAGCAAACAGGTTTTCTGAACTATCTGCGAAACTAAAATCTTTAGTCGATCGGTTAGTAGATCTATGGGCAATCATATCCAAGAATGTTTATCATTATGATTTTCGTGGAAGCACATCATTGAAGCGTGTGCTTCCGGTTTTGGTTCCTAGTATGTCATATGAAAAACTCAATATCAAGGAAGGCGGTACTGCTTCTGTAACCTTCACATATATGGCTCTTGGTAAATACGGTGCAGAAGATATTGATACCCTCAAGAAAGATTTGTTGGAATACTGCAAACAAGACACCCTTGCGATGGTAAAGCTGCATGAGCAGCTTGTTCGATTGACTTCGGCTGGTGGTAATTTTTAATAAATTTTCTCGTGCACAATTATAAAAAAGGAGGTCAGGCCCAGACAGGGTGACCGAGAATGCCGGAATTTGTAGGAGTAGAGCCTGTCTGCGTGCGAAGGTACAGGCAGGCCTTTAGGCTCGCCCCGTTAAATAAAGGTATAGAAAAATGTTTTTGGTATATTGGAATTAGTATTTAAACGGGGCTCGTTAAATATGGAGTGCAACGAGTCTTCTCGTTGCATGCAATGTCAGGAGACATTGCACTCCAAAATACGGGCGTAAACGCCCTACTCCTTATTCTCGGTCAACCTGTTGACATTCTACAATCGCGAATTTTGAGATTGCCACGTCCCGCCCGTTATATATATAGACGGTCGGGACTCGCAATGACAAATAAGGATTTGGGCAACACGCCCTAAAGATTTGACACCATTACTGCGCATTACTGCAGTCGATTTTCCGAGGATAGGTTCAAGAAATTATATAAAAAATCGTGTGTTTATAAATTACTTGATCGATATCTTTTTTTTCTATACTCTTTTAAACGCTTTCTCATAGCCTCGGCAATAAATGGCGGGATGAAAAATTCTAACAAAACCCTTAAGGATTTCAGTGAAATACAGTGAGGGAAGTATTGCAATGCTTTAATCAGCAGATACAGTGCATGTTTTCGATAGTATTGGGTATGGAGGATATGAGCTCGAAGCAAAGTCTGTACAGCCATTGCTTTTTTGTAGATTTTCTTGTGCTTTATTATTCCCGGTGTATTGAGCATGAAATCCCGGTAAATATTTAGGCTATTTAATATCTTCCTCGGTTTATCAGGCCCTCTTGACCGAGTAATACTTGCTTCATGCTCGCGGTAAACAATAAAAGGGATACCGATATACTTACCTGTTTTCCCATATGTTCTTCTTAATATATAATCGATATCTTCATGGATCTCAGCAGTTTTTTTAAAGAGAATCTGATCGTCGTTATTTCTGAACAAGATGGGCTGCAAAATGAGTTGACTACCAGTTTTCAAAAAATCGCATATATGATCTTCGTGAAAAAGCGGGACCTTGTAATATCTGATCGGTCGTAATCTTTCGTCGCCGATGATAAAATCACCATATACATAATCAAGCTTATTGTCATTCTTGAGGATTTCACGAGCTTTACGTAATACATCAAGATCAAAAAGGATATCATCAGCGTCAATGAAATACAGGAATTCACCAAGTGCTTTTTTCAAGCCCTTATTCCGGGTACCAGAAACACCCCTTCCATCATCTTTTATTGCTATTATTTGCAGGTCAGCGTGGATTGACTGCATTTTCAAGGAATCGAGCGTCTCGTCGAGATATGGCGCAGGTTCTTTATAGGGTATGATGACAGATATTTGATCTTGGATCATATCGTCTATCCTGATTTAGATGTGGCAAGTCATTATGGATATACGCGATCGAGCATCCGGGGAAAGGGTATTGTTTCGCGGCAGTGTTTGATGCCGCATATCCAGGCAATGGTTCTTTCTAAACCAAGACCAAAGCCACCATGTGGGCAGGTTCCATATTTTCTCAAATCAAGATACCAAGCATATGTATCTTCAGAAAGCCCTCGTTCCTTAATGCCTTTGAGCAGGGTCTCATAATTATCTTCACGCTGCCCACCGCCGATGAGTTCACCAGAGCTTTCTGGGCCGATCATATCAACGCTCAAAGAGAGTGATTCGTCAGCCGGGTCACGCTTCATATAGAATGCTTTGATATTTACTGGATAATGATGGACAAATACTGGTTTGTCAAATGATTCGGAAATTATTGTCTCGTGGGGTGCACCAAAATCATCGCTTCCAGTAAATGTTTTATCTTTTTTCTGAACTATCTTGACTGCTTGTTTATAGGTAATCCTTGGGAACGGTTTTTCAATGCTCTCCAGCTTGCTAAAATCCCTTTCAAGAGTTTTTAGCTCTGCTGCCTTTTGCTGGAGAATCCTTTTTACAATATAGACAACCATGTCTTCGGCAAGGCCCATTATGCCGTCGAGTTCAATATAGGCGACTTCTGGTTCAAGCATCCAGAATTCAGTGAGATGGCGTCTGGTCTTTGATTTTTCAGCACGGAAAGTCGGACCAAAACAGTATACCTTACCTAAAGCAGCGGCAGTTGCTTCATTGTAAAGCTGTCCGCTTTGGCTTAGATAGGCTTTTTGGTCATAGTATTCGACTTCAAATAAGGTTGTCGTACCTTCAACTGCGGCTGGGGTGAGGATTGGACCATCAGCGCAGATAAAGCCTTGATTGTCAAAAAAGTCCCGGCATGCCCTTATTATTTCATGCCGGACACGCATGATTGCATTCTGTTTTTTTGACCGGAGCCATAAATGTCTGAGCGGCAATAGAAACTCCACCGAGTGCTCTTTTGGTGTGATTGGATATTCCTGTGCCAGTTGGATGATTTGCAGGTCATTGGCAACGATTTCATAACCACCTGGGGCCCGGTCTTCTTTTTTAACTAAACCTGTAAGTATGACGGATGATTCCCGGGTGATTCTGTCAGCGATTTCAAAGACCGAGTCTTTAATTTCACCTTTGGCAATTACCGATTGGACAATACCTGTGCCATCACGTACAAGGATGAAGCGGATTTTACCACTGCTTCGCTTATTATATAGCCAACCCTTTATGGTTACTTCCTTAGCTTCGTGCTTGCCAATATCTTCTATGTAGACTTGCATAATTTAATATATCCTCTTTGTTCAGCAAGTCAAGAGAACAGAAACTTGGACACATCGTTCAACAGATATTTCGGGGAACCCTCACCCTTTCCCCCGTATCGAGTACGGGGCAGGCTCTCTCCCTTAAAAAGGGAGAGGGTGTACGAAAAGATGGCTTTCCTCTCCTCTTCGAGGAGAGGATTAAGGTGAGGAGTTTATTTGATAAATTCAGAATCAAGGGATAAAGATGTGTCTAAGTTTCTAAAGAGAAAGGTATTGCTATTATTGACAGGATTGATTTGTTATATATAATAGGTCAATGAAAAAAGGGCTTGTTATTATCCCGACCTACAATGAAGCTGTCAATATTGAAAAGATAACAGAAGATATTCTATCACTTCCAAACCGATTGGAAATTCTGGTTATCGATGATAATTCTCCGGATGGAACCGGCAATATCGTTGAAAAACTTGCTCGAGCCAATAAGAGAATTCATCTTGTAAGGCGCCCAAGCAAAATGGGGTTAGGTACTGCTTATATGTTGGGGTTTGGTTATGCATTAGAACACGGTTATGATTTTGCTTTTGAAATGGATGCCGATTTCTCACACAACCCCGATGATTTGCCGAGGTTTATTGAGCTTTTGGACGAGTATGATCTTATTGTTGGATCGCGCTATGTAGATGGTGTAAGTGTTGTCAACTGGCCAATGAAACGTCTCCTTCTTTCTTTCTTGGCCTGTTTGTTTGCGCGCATTGTTACCGGTATACCAGTCAAGGACCTGACCAGCGGATTCAAGTGCTACTCAAGCAAAGCACTGGGTAGTGTCAATTGGAAGAACTTCAAAGTTGATGGATATGGTTTTCAAATCCAGAGTGTTTTTTGTATTTGCAAAACAGGTCTGCGGATCAAAGAGATCCCAATAATTTTTGTAGAAAGACGGCAAGGTGAGTCGAAGATGTCAAAGGGTATTATCTGGGAAGCATTTTGGCTGGTCTGGAAATTGAGAGCCAAATCAATATTGAGAAGAAAGTGCAGTTAGATATTGTCATAGTTAATTATGATTCAGGTCATCACTTAGTTAATTGCCTGAGCGCGCTCAACATGAATAATGGAGTTGCGAACGGTTGTCAAATAATCGTTTATGATAACGGCTCATCAGACAGTAGTCTGCAGCGTGCCCGAAGTTCTTTCCCCAATATACGCTACATCGGCAATCACACCAACCTTGGTTTTGCAGCCGCGGTGAACAGAGTCGCGCAGACCCTGAAAAGCAAATATCTCTTGCTGCTTAACCCGGACGTTGTAATATTCCCTAATACAGTGGATTTGATGTTCAAATTCATGGAACAGCATCCAAAGTGCGGTATCCTTGGTGGAGAGATTCTCAGTCCTTTCGGGTTTCGCCAACATACGTGTCGCAAATTTCCGCACTACTTCAACGTACCTTTTGGCCGTCGGTCCTTAGCCCGGAGAGTATTTCCTAATAATACTCTGTCCAACAAATATCTTTACCTTAATTTGGATTCTGATTACCCTCAGAAAGTTGATTTTGTGGAAGGTTCTCTGATGATGATAAGAAGGGAAGCTGCTGAGCAGGTGGGTTTTTTTGATGAAGGGTTTTTCCTTTACCTCGAGGATGCTGATTTGTGTTATAGAATAAAGGAAAGGGGTTGGGAAACCTGGTGGTTACCAGAGTCATACGCCATACACTACCGCGGTGAGAATTTTCGGGCTGATAATGTTCATCCAGCCATGCATCACTCACGCGGTTTTTATAGATTTTTCAGTAAACACTACAAGCCGTCAGCACCTCTGAAATTGCTTTTGAGAGCTTTTCTGGCGCTGCGGTTGGTTTATGTGATTTCAACTGAGTGTATAAAAAAGGTATTCCATGATACTAATTTTAGTCCTCGTTGCTGAGATTAATTTACAACCACAGTATTATACAAATACAAACTACTATTATGAGATTACTGGCAGAGATTCAATTATTTATGGCGCAACTAATGGCGGCGTTATCGCATTTAATAAGCAGACCAAAGGTTTTAGTGTTTTAACCAATACAGACGGGTTGCAAATGAACCGGCAGCGCTGTCTTGGACTCGATAGTTCTGGCTATCTCTGGGTGGGGAATGAACTGGGCCTTGCTCAGGTTGATGATATGTTCAGTGCTATCCAAATTTATCCCATAGAACATTTGACCAGCACATCCACACAAGAGATTGTATGTCAACGTGGCAGCGTATATGTAGGTTCTACTGGCGGTCTGCTGTTTATCAATACGATGGGGACACCGGCTGATTTTTCTGATGATGTGAGGATGAAAATATTTGAGCCTGAAGGATTACCGTCGAAAAATGTGTTGACTATCGCGCTCGATGATACGTCGGTGTGGGTTGGTACTGATGATGGTCTTGTTCGGTTCAGCAAAGATTTTTTAACCTATGCGCAGTATTCTACAGCTCATGGACTTCTGGAAAATCGTATAAATAAGATATTTATCATGGATACATCAATATATGTGGCGACTCGATCGGGGTTAAACAGTTTTCAGGGAACGTATTTTGATACCTTGCTGATTAACGAGCGGGTTTTTGACATAAACCGCATCGGTGATTCGCTCGTACTCGCTTTAGATTCGATATCACAGGTCGGGATTTTTCATCAAGGGAGTCTAACTGTAATTAACAATGGTATACCGTATCTGTGTCGAGTTCATTCTCTGCTGAACATTACTGGCAATATCTATTGCGGACTTGGCAATCGATATAACCGCGATTACTTTGGCGAGGGCATTGGACAATACGATTTTACCAATAGCATTTGGGAACTAACAAAACGCCCGTGTTTACCATCAAATCATGTATCTGATATTTGCGCAAATGAGTACGGGGTATTTGTCGCTTGTGGTTCGAGAAGCAGTGACTCAAAGGGCTTTGGTTGGTTGAACAATACTGAAGAATGGATAAATTTTTCACGTGATTCAATTCTTCCATCTAATCACGTTCACCGGTGTGAAACCGCGCCAGATGGTAAGATCTGGTGTGGGATGAATGCGTTTCCTAATAATGCTTCATCAGTAATGGCTTTTTCATTTGACCCCAGGGAAAATGAATGGTTTTACATGTACAATAAATACCACAGTATCGAGGGTACGGTTGCCGTCTGGGATATCAAATTTGACGCCAGGAATAATATGTTCCTTACTTTGGCTGGTCCATCTGATAAGGTGTGGGTAATTGACTCAGCGCGCGAAGAGGTTTACTTTTTAGATAATGAAGAGATTGGATTTGTCGTTGAAATGGCGGTGGATTCTGAGGGCAGGATATGGCAAACTTTTGTTACAGAAGACAATACTTTGCTTCTGATCGAAACCCAGAACACACTCTTTGACCGGAGTGATGATATCCGGGCTGAGTTTGGTTTGGCTGATGGTTTGGTTTCGACGTATGCGTATGGTTGTATTGTTGATAGCGATGACAACTTATATGTGGCTAATGAATCGGGTTTCGTGATCTATGATGGTGTTGATTTCAAAGCGATGACGAATGTCTCATCTAAGGAGCTTTTCGATGTAGAAATGGATTCTGAGGAAAGGGTGTGGATCATGGCGCGGGATGGTCTTTACTACTACGATCCAAAGCTTAATATCCTGGGTGGCTGGAGATACTATGAGCTTGGTGTGCACATGGAATTCCTTGCGTTTTCCAATGAACTCATTCAAGTACAGGGGTTTGAATTCGATCCTTTCAATGGGTGTTTTTGGCTGGCCGGCGAGACCGGGTTGCTAAAGGTCGCGGTCCAGTATGATACAGCGATTCCACTGGACAGCATATTGATTTACCCAAACCCGGTGCTCGGAAAGGGTGTCGTGCGTATTAAGAATCTCCCTGTGGATGCCTTAGTTAATATATACGCAGTATCGGGAAGGCTGCTTATTGATAATCTACGGCCGGATCCAGTATTTGGTGAAGTTGTCTGGTATATCCCTAACGATATTGGCAGCGGGCTGTATTTCGCTTTAATTAGGTCTTCTAGGTACGGCAATAAAGTCTGTAAATTTGCGATTGTCCGATGATCTTTTGCTTGCCTTGTTTTGTGGATGATACGCTTTGCCAATAACATGCACGAGTTTAGCGTAACAAAATCTCTGGTTGATCTCTGCAATAACGAAGCAAAAAAAAACAACTTTTCAAATATCTACAAAATCTACTTAAAAATAGGGAAATTCACCGGGTTTTCTCCGGATTCGATCTGCTTTTACTTTGAGCATCTCAAACCTAATACAAAATGCAAGGATGCTGAAATCATATTCGATGAAGTGCCGATACGCATAAAGTGTACGGATTGTGGTAAAGAAAGTGAGATCGAAGAACCTATTCTGGTTTGCCCTGAATGCGGCAAGATGACCATAGAAGTCATATCGGGTAGGGAGTTCTACGTAGAATCGATTGAAGGAGAATGATGCAAAAATGTCAAATGATAAATGTCAAAGAACAAATGAATCCCGCTCATCTGAGATGGGCGTGGATGAAATCCTAATTACAAATATTCAATTCTTAATATTATTTGCCATATTTTGAAAGGAACGTCATGAAGAGAATCAAAGTACTCAAGTCAGTATTAGTATCGAATAAACAGCGGGCGCAAGAGAATAGACAACAATTCGACCGCATGAACAGTCTGGTGATAAACATCATTGCTTCCCCAGGTGCTGGTAAGACGAGTGTCATTGAGAGGATTGTCGAATATTTCAAGAAGAAAAGAAAGATACTGGTAATTGAAGGTGATATCCGAGGGCAAATTGATAGTAAACGGCTGGCAAAACTTGGGGTTGATGTTATTCAAATTAATACAGTTACCGCTTGTCATCTTGATGCCTTCATGACTGCTCAGGTTTTGCCTAAGATAGACAAGAAGTATAATCTCATACTGATTGAGAATGTCGGTAATCTCGTGTGTCCGGCTGAATTTGAAATCGGCGAAGACTATAAACTTGCAATTCTGTCGACGCCTGAGGGTGATGATAAACCGATGAAATACCCTTTGTTGTTTCATCTTGCCAAGGTTGTGGTAATCAATAAATGTGATCTTCTTCCGTATGTCGATTTTCGCAAGAATCAGGCAAAGAAGAATATCCTAAGAGAAAACTCAAAGGCGAGAATTTTTGAGGTATCGGCGAAGACTGGTGATGGTTTTGGTAAATTTTGCTCATTTTTAGAAAAAGAACTGAATGCTAAAGAGAAAAAGGGTTAGTCCCGCACCTTTTTTACATGGTTCTAAATCATCGCATGGAAAGAGAAAGCGTACGGGAAAAGGGGAAAAAGGAAATTCTAAGAAAACCCGTGCTGCAAAGAGTAAGGGACTGATAAGGTACGGGATAAACATTAAAGGGGTTGTTCAAGGAGTGGGTTTCAGGCCATTTGTATATCGTCTTGCCCATGACATTGGGTTGAATGGCTATGTCCGTAATACAATAAATGGTGTTGATATTGAAATTGAGGGCAGTCATAAAAAGATTGTCGGTTTTGTAAAAAGGTTGCAGATTCAAAAACCTCGAGCTTCTCGTATCGACAAAATATCAATTTTGGACCTCGAACCAAAGTCATACAAGCGGTTTTCAATAAGAAAGAGTAGGGTTGGCAAAGGTTTTACGCAAATATCTCCAGACATTGCTACTTGCGAATACTGTTTGGAAGAATTAAATGATCGTAAAGATCGTCGCTACGAATTTCCTTTTATTAATTGCACTAACTGTGGCCCGAGATACTCCATTATCCTTAAGACGCCTTATGATCGAAAGAACACGTCGATGAAGAGGTTCGTAATGTGCAAAGATTGCGCTGCAGAATTTACCGAAGTTGCAGATCGGCGGTTCCATGCTCAACCTGATTGCTGTGTTGATTGTGGGCCGAGGTTGTTTCTTTACACGTTAGCAGGAACCAAAGTTATCTGTAAAGACCCCATTATCAAGACCGCAGAGTTATTGAAGCGAGGTAAGATCGTCGCTATTAAAGGCCTTGGAGGTTTTCATATTGCTTGCGATGCAGCAAACGACAAAGCAGTGCGCACCTTGAGATATCTAAAAAAACGCCCCACAAAACCATTTGCAATAATGGTAAAGTCCAGTGATCTAACAAAGATCATCGATATAACTGAATATGAAAAGGAGCTTATCAACTCACCGGTTGCTCCTGTAATGTTGGTCCGCAAGAAGGGGAAGATTATTTGCGAATCAGTAGCACCGAATAACCCATACCTTGGCGTAATGGTTCCTTATGCACCACTGCACCATCTTTTACTTAAACACATCCCTTATTTGGTTATGACGAGTGGCAATATTCAGGATGAACCGATTGTTACAGATGACGACGAGGTTGCTGAAAAACTCCGCAGTATCGTCACTCATTTCCTTACCCATGATCGGACGATCATCAACCGCTGTGATGATTCAATTGGTTTTTACCTGCCCAACCGAGGCTTTTCAATAATCAGACGTTCGCGGGGTTATGCGCCTTCGTATATTGACTTGCCCTATTCTGTGAAACCAAGTTTGGCAACTGGACCATATCTTAAAAACACTTTCACGCTCGCCAATCGTTGCGAAGCATATATTTCTCCTCATATCGGAGATTTGGATAATATCGAGACCCTGAAGTTTTTCGATGAGATGGTCAAAAAATACAAACGATGGTTTCGCATTGAACCAGAAATGATAATTCATGATTTGCACCCTGATTACCTTTCGACAAAAATTGCAAAAAAGATGAGGGGTGAGAAGATTGCTGTACAACACCACATAGCCCATGTTGTTTCGTGTCTTGGTGAACACGGGGTTTTAGACAAAGCCATAGGCATTGCTTTTGACGGTACTGGGTTCGGCACTGACGGCAAAATCTGGGGTGGTGAGTTTTTTATCGGTGACCTTGGTGACCAAAAGCGGGTTGGTCATTTAGAATATCTTCCTTTGCCAGGGGGCGAGGCAAGTATAATGAAACCATATCGTATTGCGCTTGCGTATCTATACAAGTTGCTTGGCTCCAGTGCAGCGCAGTCTGGTAAAGGGCGTAGCAGACTTGCCGCAGCAAAGAAGATTTCACAGCTAGCACCTTCACGAGAAATCAAAATGATTACCCGGATGGTAGATCTTGATCGTAGCGTAGTTTATACATCGAGTATGGGTCGTCTTTTCGATTGTGTTGCCGCGATGTTAGGTCTTATTCAAGAGATAACCTATGAAGCAGAAGCTGCAATAAATCTCGAATACATTGTTCGTTCAGGCGTCAGTGCTGGCTACCCCTATGCGCTTGAACTAATTGAACCTTTGGTTATCAAAATCGAGCCGATGCTCGGCGCTATAGTCAAAGACATTGAGAAGGGGATCCCAAATTCGGTTATCGCCGCCAAGTTCCACAACACGGTTGCTGCATTTTCTCTTAATGTGACAGAAAAACTGAGTACACTGTATAGAGTGAAAAAGGTTTGTTTTAGTGGTGGGGTTTTTCAAAACCGATATTTGCTGAATTTGATGATTGCAAAATTTGAAAAGGCTGGTTTTGAAGTCTATTTTCACCACAAATTGCCCACTAATGACGGCTGTATTTCTTATGGACAAGTGATTTACGCGAATAGCGTAGAGCGTAGAACGTAATGCGGGAGAACTTGGTTCTTGTCCCGATTTATCATTTTGGATTATTATATATAGGAAAATCGTGGATCCCGCAGAGCGGGAGAGTTTAACAAGTTATGTGTTTAGGGGTTGTCGGCAGAATAGAAGAGATAAAAAAGGATAATCTGGCAGTTGCCGAGATTATGGGGGTACGACGAGAGATCTCAGTAGTCCTTGTTCCCGAAATAAAGGTCGGCGAGTATGTTATGATCCACGCTGGCTTCGCAATCAACCCTATTGATGAAGAAGCAGCCAAAGAAACCGAGGAAATATTAGAAGAAGTCCTGAGGTATTCTCAATTGCCCAGAGCATCATGATTCTGATATATACGGTAATATAGATATTGGAATCGGCATATATTTTGTAATAACTAACAGCAAAGCTGTACAAAAAGTAGTCAAGCTAAGATAAACTCTGTAGGATATTCATTGTCCAAGTGCGGCTACTATTTTTGGCAGTACCTCACCTGCTTTACCCTGGATTGATACGTCGACAATTGAGCTGACCGATGTTGGTTCGAGGTTAATTTCGATAGTCTTTGTATTGCTGTGCTGGGCGATCTCCGGGATTGCTGCGGCAGGCCATACAATACCTGATGTTCCACAGATCAGTGCAGCATCAGCTCGACTCAGAAAATCCAGGGAATTCTGCCAGATATGCTGGGGTATTGCTTCGCCAAACCAGACTACATCAGGTCTGAGTAAACCTCCACACGTACATTTGGGTAATGCGTTGCTCGACGTTTCAGGCGGCTTTTGGTAGTCAGCTATTTCACCGCATGCTAAGCAGCGTGTTCTAAAGATATTGCCGTGGAGTTCCAAGACATTTTCTGAGCCAGCCCTGGGATGAAGGTTATCGACGTTCTGGGTTAGCAAGAGAAAACGCGCCATCTTTTTTTCCAGGGCAACTAATGCATAGTGAGCAGGGTTAGGTTCAGCCTTTGAAATGATACCCTGGCGCCAATGATACCATTCCCAGACCAGTACCGGGTTTTTCTGGAATGCTTGAGGTGTTGCTAAGTCAGTGGCAGAATAATTTTTCCATAAACCGTCTACACCACGGAATGTTGGGATGCCGCTTTCTGCTGAGATACCAGCACCAGTGAGGACGAATAGAGATTTTGAGTTTTTGAATATTTCAACGGCTTTCGTGATCATCTGGTCAGAAAAACCGTTTGTTGTTTGTCGGTTTCGAAATGCGATTCGTTTGCCGAAAGTCGAAGGTTGTTGTCACGTAACCGCAGTACGAAACCGTTTCGCTGTTCGCAACCGCGATCCGATTTCCGAATTCTATAATAGTACAACAATGTCCTTCAATCATGCGGGTTCTGTGAAATAACAGAAAAGAATATGGTTAAATATATAAGTTTCTTATTTTTCACGGGGCGGGTTGCTGTGCCGATAAACTATTAACAATAGACTAGTGCTCTGTGACATAAATTCTTGAAAACACCATGTTGTCATTGCCCGACTTGATCGGGCAATCCACAGGAAGAAATCTTCTGGATTCCCGCTCCCCGTTTTCACGGGGACAAGTTTACCCCTGCGAAAGCAGGGGCGGGAA
>JAUVZL010000056.1 GCA_030602565.1 Candidatus Stahliibacteriota bacterium | reverse complement strand
CGCTCTTTTTTTAAAATTCTCATCTTTTTGGTAGTTTGTTTATTCATGTACTAATTATAGTGAAAAAAATCAAAAAGTCAAGAGGTTTCTGAGAAAATAAAATTCTTAATGCCCTGAAAACCTATTCTCGGTCAGCCTGTTGAGATTTGACCCCATATCTTCTATAGCGATACAATTAAAATTAACAAATCCATATCTGAGGCGAGTAAGTTTATTGAGAAACATAATGGTTCAATTCTTGCTGAGGAAATGGAATTCAAGCTTACCTGGTGGTTATTTTCAAAAGACAGCACCAGCACTGCGTTTTATAAACAAGCGAAGAAAGTAATTGAAAAATATCCAAAAAATATCAACTCATTTGATATCAGAAAACATATTCCCGGTGGATTATAAGTTCGCACCAGTGAATTAATAACAGACAATATTCCATACATATAATATTTCACCCTCACCTACTGAAACAATACTGAAATGATATTCAGCACAAGGTTCAGGGCAGGCTTAGTCCTCTCCCTTCAAGGGAGAGGAAAGATAAAAAAGGAAAAAAGATGGCAGGTCATCTCAATACTTCCTCTTTCTAACTTCGTTAGACTTGAGACTATAGCGATACATGCAGCTTAACATTCGACAATTTACGTCTTCTTAACTTATATGTGATCATAGAAGCAAACGCCGCAGATTATTTCTCAATACAACGATTCGAAACATTCCGTAAATCTGCAGTGTTGTTTTAGCATAAGGGGATGGTGGTTAAAGCTGACACTTCGAGCCATTGACATTAATGAAATGATGGTTATGATTTTCAAATAGATATGAGAGGTAAAGAACCAGTATGGGAAGATACTTACAAAATGAAGAAATCAGGTTGTGCTTTTAGCGGAAAAACCAGTTCAGAATTCTATGATTTAGTCAAACAGTTGACCCCTCGCGCAAAAGTTCTTGACCTTGGTTGTGGTGATGGCAGGAATGCTATTTTTCTTGCCGAGAGTGGATTTGATGTAACTGCAGTAGATATTTCGGAGGCAGGAATCAAGAAATTGCAATACTGGATACATAAAAAAGGTCTTTCAATTGAAACAATTGTTGGCGATATACGATATTACGAGTTTACAGATACTTTTGACATGATAATTGCACACGGATGTCTTCATTTGATAGAACGAGAATACTGGATATCTCTTATTGAACAAATCAAATCTCATACTAATGTAGATGGCTACAACGTGATAGCAGTATTTACAAATAGGTTGCCACAACCTGATGATTTGAAGGAATTCGCATTAGGATTGTTTTACGAAGGTGAACTTTTTACATATTATAAAGATTGGAAAATAATTCTTCAACAGAGCTACATAAAAGAAGACGAACATCCAGGTGGGATTAAGCATAGACATTCAATAGATAAAATTGTTGCACAAAAACTAAACTAACATGCGATTAGATGGGAAAAGAATAATGGTCATTGGATGTGGAGGTTCAGGGAAAACCTCTCTTGCCTGTGAAATAGGGCAGATTCTGGGAATTGATGTTATTCACTTAGATCTATTATTTTGGAAACCGGGGTGGGTAGAGACAGAGAAGTCAAAATGGAAACAAATAGTAAAAGAAGTATCTTCACGTAAGCAATGGATTATTGATGGTAACTACGGCGGAACAATTGATGTCAGATTATTGGTAGCTGACACAGTTATTTTTTTAGATGTATCTCGTTTTTTGTGTTTATGGAGAGTGATGAAGAGACGAATACTCTTCCACGGTAAAACACGCCCTGACATATCTGAGGGATGTCCTGAGAGTTTGAGCTGGGATTTTATAAGGTGGATATGGCGATTTCCAAAACTCAAACGACCCGGGCTTCTTGAGATGTTGAATGTCTACAAAAACAAAAAGAATTTAATTATTCTTCAGTCAAACAAGGAGATCAAGTCTTTTCTAAAAGATCTAAAACAATCATTCAAGGTGAACTTACATGCGATTAGGTTGGAAGAGTAATGGCTATTGAGGTAAGAAATTTAAAAGGCGTGTGGAAATTAAAATCATACAATAAGAAGACCGATTCATTGTATGAAGAAAGGTTGATAAATTATTTAAATGTTTTTAGTAATTTATTTGATATAGCAAAAAATACTCATGAATTTGAGTTTATATGTACTTTAATTAGGGGATTCCATATTCTGGAACCTGGTTGGGATCCATGGGAGACCACTCAAGAAATCTTTGGATGTATGGCTCGATTGGCACAAAAGACTAGAGATTTCAAAACAAACCTGCATCTTCATCTTTGGCTATATGGTCATATAATTGAAGCATCTGAACCGTATGAAATATTGGCAAATTTAATTAGGATCTGTTCGGGGGAACGTTTTTGTGGTAATAATTTCCCCGATATAAAAAAAGGTAAACGCATAATTCCACAAACTGCCGCTGAAAAAATCAACAAATTGGAGCAAATGGCTGTAGATATCAATATGGTTGATTGGATTCTTCCCTTGAAGGACGTGTTTGATAGGAATTTAAGAAACGCAATTTTCCATGCTGATTACTCCTTGTATGCTGATAAAGTCAGGCTTGTAAAACAAAAGAGTGAATATTCATTAGATAAAATCAGGGGAATAATGCTTAAAGGAGGGGCATATTATCAGGCTATTGTAACTATTTTCAATTATCATATAGGCACATATAACAAACCAAAAATAGTCCCGGTCCATAAGAATTTTGGAACTCATCCAAATGAAAATGCAGCAATTATTATCAGAAAAGGCTATGGATTGATTGGATTTAAGGACAACTGGACAACAGAAGAATTGAGAAAAGGATACATGCCCTATATGTGGGGCCGCTTTCACAAATATGAGTTGGAACGTCTAAACAAAGATCTTTCGCTTACGGTTTTACCATCTGACAAGATTAAAAAAGCCAATAATTTACTGAAATTATGTCCAAAATTTTCAAGAAAATATGTTATTAAAAGACTAAAACATAAGTTGTGAAGAAAATCTTTAATCTTGCATTAAGTGTAGCAGATATGCTTCAGCCTTTTTAGGATTTCTAAATGATTTAAAACCATATTCTTTTGCTTCATTCTCATACATTGCTCCTTCATGTAAATAAGACCACTCAGCTTCCATACGCTGCAGTCTCTCATTTTCTCCCCATCTTGGATTTTCTTTCAGTCTTTTGAATATTATTTCGATTGATTCACCCAGCAAATAAATTCCAGGAAAATTCAAGTCTCTATATGCCAGATGAGGTAATATGCACACACTCTCAAATATAGCAGACTTTGCAGTATTCTTGGTTTCATTAATTTTCGCTAAATACGTCGGCCAAAAGGCTTCAGCCTGTTTCCGGAGGTTGTTCCAATGCTCTTCTGGTATTACTGAATTCCAATATTCTAATTCATTTTGTCTCATAAAGAAATTAACCCAGGGTTCTAATTTTGGATCACTCACCATATCTCCTCGTAGATCATCCAAATTAACATGCAAGTAACCAATTGATTTAGACATTTTTTTCGCTATGTATGTTTTACCCGAGGCTGGAATACCACTAATAAAAACATATTTCATGATGCGGTTATTATAATACAAGATTTCTAATATTCAAGTGATTTATAGTCTGTAGGTTACTTATTACTCCGCTAGTACTCGTTCAACTCACCAGGATGCGTTAGTATCGAGTAAACCGAGATGTCAAAGATCTCGCCTGTATCGAGTTCATCGAGATGAGTGAACCGAGAGGCTTGTCCCGCCTAATCAGAGCGGGGTTATAGACATCAAATAGGCAATAGGGTATTGAGCGTGCCGTTTGAAGCAGCATGTTAATATTGACTTCAAGTAATCGTTGAGTAGAATATTTAGGAGAAAAATGTGTCAGTTACTGCTGTTGTAGGTGCAAACTGGGGTGATGAGGGTAAAGGAAGATTTGTAGATTATCTGGCCCAGTATTCTGATATTGTAATACGATTTCAGGGTGGCGATAATGCAGGTCATACAGTTATAAACAAGCATGGGAAATTCAAACTACATCTTATTCCGTCAGGTATCTTTTATCCCAAAGTAGTTAATATCCTGGGTCCCGGTGTTGCGCTTAATCCTGAAGCATTTATAAGCGAACTATCAAACTTGAAATCTTCCAAAATAAAAACACAAAATATCATGATTTCAGATCGTGCGCAGATTGTTCTACCTTACCATCTGCTATTTGATCAATATGAAGAAGAAAGATTGAGAGCGAAGAAATTTGGCTCTACAAAAAGAGGGATTGCACCTTTTTACGGTGACAAATATCTTAAAATAGGTATTCAAGTATCTGACTTTCTGGATAAGAAAAGATTCGCTAAAAGACTAAGACATGTGCTGAGTATAAAAAATCTAATATTGAAAAGCCTATATAAAAGAAAACCACTAATTTTTGATAATTTACATACATGGGGAACAGATTATGCCAGAAAGATTAAACCATTTGTATGTGATACGTTTCCTGTTATTCATAAAGCACTTAATTCTGGCAAGAGAATCCTTCTGGAGGGTCAATTAGGAGCACTGCGTGATCCAGACCATGGCATCTATCCATTCTCGACTTCCTCTTCAACGCTTGCTGGGTTTGCATCAGTAGGCGCAGGGATACCTCCCTACAAAATCAAACGTATTATCGCAGTGGTAAAAGCTTATTCAACGTGTGTTGGCGCCGGACCTTTCGTAACAGAATTATCAGGGAAGCTTGAAACTCTACTTAGAGAAACTGGTCAAGAATATGGTGCTCAAACGGGACGCCCCAGACGGGTTGGTTGGTTCGATGCTGTGGCGACAAGATACGGTTGTAAAGTTCAGGGAGCCACTGAAGTTGCACTTACAAAACTGGATGTCCTAAGCGTGCTGCGTTCAATCTCTATTTGCACTGCTTATAGCATAAATGGTAAAAAAACAAAAGACTTTCTCACAAATAACATACTCGAAAAAGCAAGACCGATATTAGAGAAGGTAAAAGGTTGGCAGTCCGATATTTCAAAAGTGAGGAAATTCGAAGGCTTACCGAATCAGGCACGGCGTTACGTGGAAAAAACCGAAAGGCTCATAGGTTTGCCAGTTAAATGGGGTCAAATCTCTACATTCTACATAGATATTGACATGGAGAGGAAATTGAGGCAAAGGTGATGAATGCATGTAGCATGTCGAAGAGTCAGCGATCCCCCACGTGTTCGATGACCTGAATTAAGCACCGTTGGGGTTAATGAGCCCTGGAATAACCAGTGTGTGGTATCGGACAGTCGCAGGTGGGGATAACCTACTGACAGTTAAAATAAAAGTGTTGGCGGAAAGAGAATAAAAAAGGAGAAAAGAATGTGATCTTAAAAACAATAAAAATTAATAAATTAACCCTTGACTATATTAAACCAGATTTGACCCCATTTACCCCATTTACACACAAACAATATCAGCTTGGCGAATTTCAATATTTTAGAATTATAGTGTTGGTAAACGAACCGAAACAGTGGTTCCTTTGTTTACTTCGCTCTGAATTGTGATTCGACCATGATGCGCCTTTATTATCTTTTGCACAATGGAGAGCCCAAGTCCAATACCTGTTTGCTTACCAGTTTTTGTAGTATAGAAGGGATCGAAAAGCTTTTCCATATCCTCCTGGGGAATACCTATGCCATCATCCCAGATATTAAAATGCACAAAACCTGACCCCTCAGCTCCAAGGGTGATCTTTATTTTGCCTCGTTTCTCGACCGCCTGAACTGCATTCAGTACAAGGTTTAATATCACTTGCTGTAATTGATTTGGATCACCAAGAATCTCGGCGATATTATCATCATATTTCTTGATTAGGTTAATATCCTTGAGCAATAATTGCTCTTTCAATAAAGGTAGAGTATCTTCAATGATACTTTTCATGGATACTGATCTTAACTCGGGTTCAGCCTTTCGTGAAAAATTTAGGAGGTTTTTCACTAATCGACCGATTCTTTTCGTCTCTCGCTCGACAAGTCCCAGATTTTTTTTCCAGGTTTGTGGATCAACCTTATTTTCATCGAGGTTCCTGAGCAATAGACGAATATAAGTGATTATGCCGTTGATCGGATTATTTATTTCGTGAGCAACACCTGCTGCTAATTGACCCATCACAGCCATCTTTTCTGAATGCAGCAGCTGTTGCCTTAAGTTCTGTAATTCAGTTGTATCGCGAAAGACCGCGGCCATACCTAATGTATTTCCGTCAGCATCTTTAAGGCGAAAGGCGGTACGTGAGATGGCTATTTGACTTCCATACTTCCCCAAAATTACCATACTCATTCTCTTTATCGGAACACCTTTCTTAATGACCATTTCAAAAGGACAGGTATCAGCACAAATATCTGACTTGAAAATTTCATAACAAGGTTTGCCAAGCGCCTCTTCACATGAGTAGCCGGTAATCCACTCCGCAGCTTTTGAAAAGAAATGAATTGTCTTATCTTGATCAATAGCAAAAACACCGCCATTCATATTTTTTAGCAGTCCGTCAAAGAGCAATTTCATGCCCATCGCATCAAGTCCCACTGCTTTTTCCTTTTTCATATGATATTATAATTATACAAATGCTTGTTGTCAAGACATTGATGATTACGATATGTAAAAAAAATTGACATTATGTAAAAAATTGCTATAATAACTATATAATAATATGAGATATCTATATTTGAAGACAATAGGTACTATTAAACAAGGGATATTAGAGGATTTGATTGGATCGCTGGATTTCTTGCCATTTAAGGTCATCAAGGAGAATGATTATCCTTTATTTGCCCTTGAGCCAAAGAGAAATCAGTACTATGCCAAGAAGATAATTGAGCATTTGATATTGAATATGCCTGCTGATTGTGAAAAGCTAATAGCTATTACAGATATTGATCTATGTACACCTGTTTTGACATTTGTTTTTGGTGAAGCGCAGTTAGGCGGTAGTGTAGCTATTGTATCGACGAATAGATTGAAACAAGAATTCTACTCATTACCGGCAAATATTGGATTGTTGATTGAAAGGCTCTTGAAAGTGTGTCTTCATGAACTGGGTCATTGCTATGGACTGGTTCACTGTAGTAACTCCAAGTGTGTGATGTATCTATCGAATAATATCATAAGCCTTGATAATAAGGGTAAGAAATTTTGTGTGAAATGTGAAGAGTTCTTCGATAAAAGAATCAGAAAGGAGAATTATGACTAGAAATAGGATTTTAGTGGTAGATGATGAAGAAATTATGCGAAGCTCACTGAGTGATTGGCTCAAGGAAGATGGTTATTATGTCCAGGCCGTGGAAGATGGATACAAAGCGATAGAAAAGGTCAAAGAAGAAGAATGGGATTTAGCTGTGGTTGATCTTAAGATGCCGAAGATCGATGGGCTTGAGGTGCTTGAGAAAATAAGGAAGATGAAGCCGGAAATTCCTGTCATAATCGTTACTGCTTATGCGACAATAGATACTGCGGTCACGGCGATAAAAGCAGGTGCCGCAGATTATATTGTAAAGCCCTTTAATCCTGAAGAGATAAGTGTAGTTATCGCCAAGCTCCTTGAGCATCGGCGTCTAATAAAAGAAAATATCCGTCTACGCAAAGAATTGAATAAACGTCATAAATTCCAGGATTTGATCGGTAAAAGCCCAAAGATTGGCAAAGTTATTGAAATGATAAGGACTGTGGCTCCGACAAAATCTACAGTATTGATTAAAGGAGAAAGTGGTACTGGGAAGGAATTAGTTGCTCGAGCAATTCATGATCTTGGACCAAGGAAGAAGTGCCCTTTCATCACGGCAGCCTGTGGCGCAATACCAGAATCCTTACTCGAGGCAGAGTTATTCGGCTATGAAAAAGGTGCCTTCACTGGGGCAGTATCACAACATAAAGGAAGGATCGAACTTGCAGATAAGAGTACACTTTTTCTTGATGAAATAGGAGACCTAATCCTGAAAACACAGGTTAACCTATTGAGGTTTATCCAGGAAAGGGAATTCCGACGCGTGGGTGGAAAAGATCCAATTAAAGTGGATATCCGGATCATTACGGCAACGAATAAGAACCTTGAACAAATGATCACGAATGGTGAATTCCGAGAGGACCTATACTATCGCCTTAATGTCATTGCGATTGAGGTTCCGCCTTTGAGAGAGAGAAAAGAAGATATCCCCCTTCTAGCCGAACATTTTCTGGAAAAATTCAGCTTGGATACAGGCAAAAAGATCTACGGACTTTCTGATCAGTCGATGAGGATTTTAATGGAATATAATTGGCCAGGAAATATCAGACAATTAGCGAACACAATTGAGCATGCAGTCGTAGTTGCCAATGAACTGGAGATTCAAGTATGTGATTTCCCAGGATATATCGTTGCATCCAAAGTTGAAGACACAACTAAGGCTGCGACCAGAGAAACTCCGCAATCACTCGAGGAATTGGAAAAAGAATATATAATGAATACCTTGAAAATCAATAACTGGAATATTCGAAAATCAGCAAATATTCTAAGTATCAATAGAGTCACTCTATACAATAAAATAAAGAAGTATGGGTTAAAAAAACCAAAATCAAATAATTGTATAGATTATTAACAATATGTTAAGAAAATATACAATACAATCTACTGGAAAATAGACATATTTTGTATTTGTATAATTACACAACAACTATTTAATCTGAGCTATTCACCATCATAGAAAAATCTATTAAATATCGAGCATTTCTCTATCAGATTTTTGGCATGACTCTTGCATAGTAATTAACTGGAGATGAAAATGAATAGAAAATGCCCATTTTTAGAAGAACTAAGCATGGTCTTTTGCAATGCATGCAAGACAAGAAAGATGTTACCCAAGGACCAATTGGTCACGCTGAATGCATGTGACGGTGATTTTGAGAATTGCTTAATATATCGAGAATTTTTATCGAGTCAGAAAAAGGAGGAAAATATGTTATCAGAGGTTGTGCAGGATAGTGAAACCTCAAAGCAGGAAAAACCCTGTATCTGGATGAAAGCAGGTGTTATTGCTTACCGGATGTGTACGAGAGATTATGATTGCAAGAACTGTGAATTTGATCAGGCACTTATGGAACAAGGTGGTACGAGTTCTGAATTGCCCATGGTCGTTCAGGCGATAGAGAAATTAAGGCAGCTGCCAGCAACAGAAAGAAAATGCCGATATATGCTAACCGGCGATTTTTCTTATAAAATCTGCCCGAATAGTTATGAATGCTGGCATTGTGTTGTTGATCAATATATCCAAGATACAATCGAGGCAAATCCTTACCTGCAGAAGAGAAGACAGAGAATGGCAAAAAGACAGAAGAAAGTTGGAGGATTTGTATTCAGGAATGATGTGTACTATTTACCAAATCACATCTGGATTGCGGTTGAGGGTGAAATAGTTAAAGTGGGGATAGATGATTTCGCCGCGCGCATGATTGGGAATATCAATAAAGTCGATTTCCCCGATAAGAGGACAATCTCAATGGACGGAGAATGTTGGCATATAGGTGAGGACAGACGTTCGATCGCCATGTCTTTGCCATTTGAAGGAGAAATCATCGAAAAGAATGAAGCGGTTGAATCGACACCCTCAATGATACGTAAAGATCCCTATAATAACGGCTGGTTATTGAAATTGAAGCTATCGCGTGATATAGGCGATTTAATGAAAGGCAATAAAGCCGAGGATTGGCTCGAAAAAGAGTTTGAAAGGCTCCATCAGGAAATTGAAACCGATGCAAAAATTACAATCACGGATGGCGGTGAAGTAGTCGATAATATCAGTGAGCGACTCACTGATGACGAGTGGCATAAGATCATAAAAAGATTTATTTGGTAAACGGCTAATTCAATACATTCATTTGGGAAGATATTCAGTGATGTTGAGAAAGTGGCAGTCTTGACATTCTACATTCAGGATAGACTTTAAGGAACTTCTCGATCCCCTCGCTTGTTCGAAGAATTGCAATATCACCAGAAGAATTGATTGCTGATATGGTCTATTTTTCTATTGAGGCAGGCATTAAAGTTAGTTCTCCCGCATACGGAACGCGGGATGCTCATTGTTGTAATCACATCACAGAAGTGAACAACATTGGCATCGATTCCCTCCATACGACGTGGCGGACAAGCACTACGTTCACTCGAACTGTAATTTGCAGAGTAGGCTCTGCCACTACGATATTTGTTCGAACAGTATGTAATTTTATTGACATATGGTGTTTTTCTGGTATAATCCTTCACCCTCACCAATACTGAGAAACGGTGCTCAGGTGCAGAGGAGCAGAGGAGACTGGATTCCGGATCAAGTCCGGAATGACAGAAGGTTGTAAGGGAGAGGAAAGGGATGAGAAGCAAGTAGCTATTAGCAATTAACCATAAGCTGCGAAGCGTCGCTTCGCAATGCCGAGATGGCGGAACTGGGAGACGCGGCGGACTCAAAATCCGATTCAGCCATTTTTGATAACCCTTGGAATCACGTTGAAAATCGCACAAATGCAAGCCAGATAACGTTTTTACCCATTCTGTCTATTGCTGGGAATTCTGCCTATTGCGGTCTATTTTGGAAAGTGGACCGCACAAATACCACACAAAAAAGAAGGGGAGTGATTTTGATTTGTCACTCCCCTTCTTTTATTTAATTCCGCCTCCTTTCTATCTCAAGAAAATCACTTTTTCTATAATTGATTTATCACCAGTATTTAGTTTAACGAAGTAAACACCTTGCGATAGATCCGTTATATCAAACGATTCATGGTAAAAACCAGCATCCTGATTTTCATTAACGATATTCTTCACTAATCTACCCGTAACATCATAGATTGATAATTTCACACCCATTTTAGCAGGTAAATTATATTCAATCCTAACAGCTTTCTTGGTTGGATTTGGGTACGTACTTAATGTTAATTGACCAAATTGAGTTAGCATTGTTTCTGAACTCTGTGGGCCACCGCCTTTAGACTCCTCTTCGTATTCATGAAGCACTAATGCGGCACATAAAGCCTTTTCACCGAAGATCTTAACATTGACCATACTATCTGCGTAAACTTCAATAGGCAGCATCTTCTTACACATTATCAGCGTATCCTCTGGAATTGTAATCTTAGCAAGTTCTGCATTGTCAGCTTTGACTGTAATATTAAGATTGCTAAAATCTTGCTGATATGCATATACAGTAAGGGCATATTCATTTTCTGAACTTAATCCTTCAAACTGATATTCAAGATACTCAGAATCATAATCAATTTTCTTGAAGAATTCTGGACCATATTGGGTATAACTTTCACGACGACGATTAAACGGTGATGCAACGTTTTCACCTGCATCAGCATAATAGAACATTAGGTCAGGATCTTCACCACGTTCACCGCCACCAAGGACTTGACTTGTAAATTTGACATCAAAAGGAGCACTATTTCTCTCAGTCCAGGCGAAGTATATTGTTGTTTGAAAAGCAGTTTGTTTATGAACGATATGCGGATAGTCAGAACAGCTACTCGCAGTGTTACTAATATTCATGGGGCCAGTCCATCCATATTCAAGTCTTATACTAAAGTAGATTTCTTTGTTGGTGCCACCTACATTCTCGACCCATGCACATGCACTGCCACTTGTAATTACTGGATAATCAGAATAGTCATTACTATTATTTACTTGTTCTTCGTTCCAATCACGCGGTCCTCCAGTATACACCGTATAATAATGCCGAATATTATTTGCTACATGACAAACAATGTGTACAACAGTTCCCACAACCTCAAGGCAAGGATGTGTACCGCCAAGTATGATAAACTCTCGATCATTCCAAGTACTGCCAGTTCTTGATTTATAGTAGAGTCTACCACCGCTTTTATAAACAATATGAATTTCAGGATTCCCCAATGACGACATATACCCGATACTCGGATTCTCATTGTCACCTGTGTCCACATCGTAAGTTTGTGGCTCTGATTCACCATTAATATCAAATTTTGTATATTTGATATAAGAGCCACCTTCAACATAAACCATATGCCCATAATCGCTATAGTGCAAGACAAAAGAGGGAGGACTGAAATCATTATTTGAAGTTACAATTGCCGTGGGTGCACCCCAACTACCTGAAGAGTATTTTGAGAAATAGAGAGTATCACGAGTTCCTTGTGCCCACCATACTACACCCAGCGTTGGCCAACTCTGACTTTGAATTAGTTTTATGCCCATGCACGGATTATAACCTTTGCCCATTTCCCTCTTTTTTGACCAAGATTGTCCATTATCATCTGAATGAACAACATACACAACACCACCTGATTCATAGGTTATCCAGATATCATTGCCATTTCTTACCATTTTTCGACCGTTGTTATAACTGCTTGCTTTATCAGAACTGCTTACAAGTGATTTATTGAAATCCGGGGTGTAGGTGTAAACACCTTGCTCGGTTGCTGCGTAAACCGGATCCGGCTCATCCCGGTCAATCTCAAGGTCATGGGTTGGTTTATCTGTGGGCAAACCAGCAGTCACGTCAAACCACTTACCTGCTCTGTCTACTGTGCAATAAACGTGAGTCTCTTCTGCACTTTCATTTTCTTTACAAAGGGTATAAACAATTGTGGGCTCTGACGGATCGATTTCAAGGTCTGCGATGTAAAGATAATCAAGTCCATTATTCGCCTGAGACGGATAAGTCTCAAAACCATTGGTTGTTTTATAAATACCATATGGGTTTTCTGATCCTGCATAGATTGTGTCAGGATAATCAAAATCAATCGCAAGAGCATTTACATCAACATCATTCAAGCCAGTTTGAGTCCAATTATCCGCATTATCAACTGATTCATACACACCATGGGAGGCAGTTCCAGTATATAAATTATTTCCATCATGGGGATTTATAGAAATACTATACACTGTATCGACACCTAACCCTTGTATAGCAGGAGACCAACTACCACTAACTCCGTATTGATTGCTCCGCATAAAACCAGCTTGATCTCCTGGTGTTGGTACATAATCGAAAGCTGCATACACATAACCTCGAATTAATGGATTGGATACTATTTGATGTATTGCTACCGGAAATTGAATATTGGGACCAGTAGTATATGCACGTTCCCACGTAGTTCCTAAATCACTACTCCTACAAATAACCGAACTTACTTGTCTTGGTGGGGGATCGTCGCATAACCAAGCCAGGTAGGATACAAACGCAAGTTGTCCGTTATCTGCGCAAGCTTCGATGGACCATCCGGTTACGGTTTGCCACCGAGGTGTCCAAAATGTTGCAGACCATGAATCACCATTGTTCTCGCTAAATGATACTTGCATCGGGTGAAGTGCAGAATTCATTGGACCGAACGGACGACCAATTGTCCAAAAATATTGTGATGATAATGCTAGACCGGTAGTTTTCAGGGGCTTGAATCCTCTTGTTTTTTCAATCCATTGACTACCACTGTTTTCTGTTTTATATAGACTAAATTCCGTTCCAGCAAAAAGCACTTGATTGTTTGCAGGATGGTTCATCAATGTCATAGCACATTTAGCAATTATGCCGTTGTTCTGTAATACCCAGCTATTTCCACCATTTGTGCTCATATATATACCCATTGAGGTTGCAGCATAGATCAAATCCGCGTCAACTACCACAAAATCAAATACTGATTCATGATATGGTGAAAGGGGAAGTGGCTCCCAATTTATGCCACCATCATAGCTTTTATAAATGCTGCAATCTTCATTCCAACAACCGGCATACGCGATCTGGTCATCGAAAAATGCTACAGAGTTAACTTGATGTTGCTGTAATGTATGTTGCCATGTTTCACCATTATTTGTAGATCGGTAAACGCCAATACTATTACTACTGCCGCTTCGATAAGCAGTCAGAATAATTATGTTTGAGTATTCATCACGAACAACTGCAATTTTCTCAACCCTTCCGTATGGTTCTTGTGGGATCATAGGTTTTTGTTCCCATTCTCCTCCACCATTTAATGTTCTATAAATCCAGGGATACTTCTCACAACCAAGAAAAAGAATGTCTTCATCGCCCGGATCCATGGCAAAACAGAGGGGATTGGGGTTAGTGATCCCGGTGCTCTTTGGCTCCCAGATTCCTCCACCATCGGAGGATTTCCAGACCGGGGTCGCATAATTTCTGCCGATATAAACAATCTGGGCATTGCTTTCATCCGTAATCACACAAATGGGGTTAATTATATTAGGGTTAGGTATAGCAGTAGGTATCGAATCCCAATATTCTCCTTCATTCACTGACTTGTACAGCTTATGGGTTCTATCTGCTGCATAGATAGCCCATCCTGGTATCGTTGGATCATACCCTATTGACATATCATCGGCCCTGCCTGCAGGCGGACCATTTAATGACTGCCACTCTGTTGCTAATAACAACAGCGGCAAAGCTATAATAATTAATGATTTCTTGAACATCTTATTCTCCTTTTGTTCAGCTTGTCGCTGAACATAGATTCACACAGATAACAATACGGATGCAAACGGATTTTTTATCCTGTATCGTGAATCCTGTATCTTGAATCATGCATCTTGTATCCATTACTTCACCTTCACTACCTTTTTTATTACCCGCTCTTTACCTGCCTCCACCTGCAAAAAATAAACGCCCGCAGGCAGATCTTTACAATCAACCCTAATCTCTTTTTCTTTTTGTTTCATCTCATAAACCATCACCTCCTTTCCCGAAACGTCAAATATCTTTATATTTTCTATTTCTTTATATCTGTCATCTGTTATCTGTAATCTGACATCTGTTTCAAAGGGATTAGGATAAACATTAAACATCAAATTTGAAATCAAACCTAATTTATTCGTTTCAGTAACTGAACCAGATAAGCTTTTACGTTTATAATATAACGGGGCACTTGAGCCATTATTGCCATATTCCCTTCGGTCCTGCCAGAAAAGATGTAAATAACCACTACCACAGGCAAGAGAGGGACAATAGGAATGATACAGAGCATCGGTCAGTCTAACTTCAGATCCCCATGTCTGCCCCAAATCCGTGCTCATTCGATAATAAATCTCAAAGTTATTATTAAAACCATGACGGTCATCTTCCCAGACCAAATGCAAATTACTACCTTCAGCTAAAATATCCGAAGCAACTGCCCGATGCATTATAGTCAATGAATCAATCTCCTCCCAGGTACTGCCGCTGTCCCTGCTTGTTCGATAGAATATATCACCAGTCCAGGCATAAGGAGAATATTTATAGTCATACCAGCCTGCATGCATATTACTAAAGGTATCAACATCTATAACAGCCCATTGACCGCCTATGGAATCATAGTGTGAAATTATCATACTGTCAGGCCAGGTATTGCCGTTATCAGTACTTCGTTTGAACATTATCTCCTGAGAATAACGAGCTACTTGAAATACAAAACCGATTACAGGTGGACTAACGGCATGTCGTACATAAGCACCATAGCCAACAACTCGTAATGGTAACCAGCTCATCCCAGCATCTGTACTTTTCCTGAAAATTATATCTCCTGGATTACGAGCACCAGCAAGAAATATTGTGTCGTTTACTATAAAAACATCCCGATAAAATTCTCCCTGTAAAGATGAATCAATTGCGCCCCAGGTTGTGCCGCCATCAATACTTTTTCTGAAAAGTGTTCCAAAATCCTCTTCAGCCCAAAAAACATACACAATTAGTCCATTACAAAAGACAATAGGTACTATGGAACTTTGTTCATCCTCCTCACTCAACCTCACATCCGCTCCCCAGGTCAACCCCGCATCAGTGCTGCGTTTGTAGTAAACTTCTCCATCGTAACCACCACCTACCCGGTACCAGACCAAATGAATAGTATCACCGCTGCACGCAGCCCTTGGATACCAACCCGCACCCTGCATAAAGACCAATCTCTGATCCTCACTCCAACCCGGTTGGGCATGCAAAGAAGTAGGCAGTAGGTAGTATGCAGTAGGCAGCAAAAAACAAAAAGCTAAAATAACAAATAACAAATAAACAAGCTTCTTCATCTTTCCTTCTGTTTAATTATAATATCGATGTTATAAATGTCAATAGATAGATTCGTAAAAATCAAAAACTTCATTTTAAAAATTATCTTTGTAATCTAATTTTTTTATTACTGTAATCGAAGATTTCTGAATGTTTTCAGAAATCTTTATTTTAAAACCATAAATAATTTCTTTCCAAATGCTTCCACCATCAGTAGTCTTATAAACACTGAATTCCCCTCCAGCAAAGAGGGTTTGGGAGTTTTGTGGATGAGCGATTAGAGAAAACATTATGTTTGTATAAATACCTTCATTTATCTCATACCAGGTATTGCCGCCATCAGGTGTCATAAACATTCCATAATTTGTCGCTGCGTAGACTTTGTCTGTGGTTATTGCTTTTAGAGCGTTAGTATATTGCGGAGAATCTGTTAGCAGTACCCAGTACCCACCACCATCTTCGGTCTTATAAACACCACTTGCCGCTCCTGCATAGCCTGTAAACTGATCAGCAAAGTTAACTGAATAGATATCAACACTGCTCAATTTTTGATTCCAATCATTTCCTCCATTTGTAGAAAGCCAAATACCTCTGGATAATGTTTGCGAACACCCGGCAATAATCCAGGTGCCTTTTACAGGATCAGTGGTAATTGTAATGTCATTGACCGAAACATCAGGGAAATTACTCAATGTACTCCAATCTGTACCACCATCTGTGGTCTTAAACAACTCAGGGTTCGTAAAATCCTTTGTACAACCAAGATAAACAATACTCGAATTATTCGGATCCATGGCAAAACACAAGGGGTTGTTATTTGTAATATTATTGGGATATTCGCCGCTACGCTCATCCCAGGTTTGACCGCCATCGGTTGACCACCAGACCGGCACATCACTAACTTTACCAATATACACAACCTGGGCATTGTTTTCATCAGTAATCACACAGGCGGGTTTAATTATATTGGGGTTAGGTATGGCAGTAGGTATCGAATCCCAATATTCTCCTTCATTTATTGATTTGTACAGTTTATGAGTTCTATCCGCTGCAAAGATAGCCCAATAACTATGTATTGGATCCCATCCTATACTCATATCGTCCGCCCTACCTGCAGGCGGACCATTTAATGACTGCCACTGGGCTGCAAAGAGCATCAGCGGCAAAGCTATAATAATTAATGATTTCTTGAACATCTTATTCTCCTTTTGTTCAGCTTGTCGCTGAACCTAAATTCACACAGATAACAATACGGATGCAAACGGATTTTTTCTCCTTTTCACCACTTCACCGTTGCACCATTTCTCCATACTATCTTACCTTCACTACCTTTTTTATTACACTGCCGTCACCCGTCTCTACCTGCAAAAAATAAACGCCAGCAGGCAGATCTTTACAATCAACCCTAATCTCTCTTTCTTTTTGTTTCATCTCATAAACCATCACCTCCTTTCCTGAAACGTCAAATATCTTTAAGCTTAGGGGTATGGGCATGGT
>JAUVZL010000013.1 GCA_030602565.1 Candidatus Stahliibacteriota bacterium | reverse complement strand
GGTTAATTATCACCCTCCCCTTTATCCCCTCCCATCAAGGGAGGGGAAATATGTAATGTGTGGGGTATGATGGTGGTCCCATTAAAGGAGCGAAGTTTGAGTGATAGGTATAAGAATTTTTGGGAAAAACTAAACTGTTACCCTTTGTTTTACAATATAATGGGGCCGTAGCTCAGTTGGGAGAGCGCTTGACTGGCAGTCAAGAGGTCACGGGTTCAAATCCCGTCGGCTCCATACCAAAAGAAATGGAGGTATAATGGACACGATATTAAGAGCAAGATATTTGGTTTTTGTATTAGTAGGTTTAATTGTCATCAGTTGTGCACCTATCCAGACAACAGCCAAAGCGGATACTCAAGAACCCATTGTCCAACCCACCGAAGAAAATCCTGAAGCTTTATATGCCTTTGCTCTGGAATATTATAAGCAGGGTAACTATGACGCCGCCATTGAAAAACTTAAAGAAGCGATAAAGATAAAACCCGATTACTATGCAGCATATATCCTCCTCGCCAAGTCACACCGTAAAAAGCGTGATCTTGTTAATGCTGAAGCAACCTATAACCAGGTGAAAAAAGTTGACCCAATGGACCCGCGGGCATATGAAGGGCTTGCTGCATTGTATGCAGAAACCAAGCGCTATAGTGAGGCTATCGTCGAATATCAAAGCGGCTTGATGATTGATTCCACAAATGTGAATCTGCTGAACGGTCTCGGTTACATTTACACAAAGACCAAGGAATACGATAAAGCCCTTATCTACTACAATAAGAGCGAAAAATATGAACCTGATAACCTCTCGACTCAGCTAGCGATTGCCAAGGTCTATATTGAGATGGACAATCCGAATCAGGCAATTGGATATCTTGAAAACCTCGTCACATTGAAACCCAAGAATCTGGAAGTAAGAGAAAATCTTGCCGAGACGCTCACTGACCTGAAACGCTATAGTAAGGCGGCCCAGCAGTATGAATATTTAGTTGAGAAAGAACCGGATAATTACCTGTATCGTCTCAAATTGGGTCTGGTTTATCAGCGTCAGAAGAAATATACGAAAGCAGAAACTCAATACAAAGAAGCACAAAAGTTAGAACCTGATAAAGCCTTCCCTTTGTTCTCTCTTGCCGACCTCAATATTTCCCGCAGTAAATATGGTGCGGCAGAGAGTTATATAAAACAAGCACAGAAAATTGAACCAAATAACCTGTATGCCAATGTCTTGCTTGGCGATATCTATGAAAGAAGGGGGTATGCCTCCAAAGCATCCTGGGATAGCAATAAAGCTAAGAAACACTGTCCAAAATTAAACGCCGCACTGAGCAATTTACGCAGTGCGGTTGCTTATTATTCCAAAGCCCGTGCCGACAGCAAATACAGTACCTATGCCGCTAATGAAATCACGCGTTGTAATAATTGGATAAAAGGGCTTGAAGAGGATAAATGGTTCTACTGTAAATAATTATGGGGGATAATATGAAAAACAAAGGCATTTCTGGCTTCGGCGTCATCATAATAATAATTATTTTGCTGATAATTGGATATGGCGCCTATCAAATTGTCCGGGTCCATCTGACTCGCAGCACAATCGCGGAAAAGGTTGACCATGCTGCAAGGACTGGTTATGCAATGGGGAACCAGGAAATAATCAACCAGCTTACTAAAGAGGCAAAGGAAGCCAATATTGAGTTAAACCCGGATTCCATTATCATCGATCGAACGATAAATGATTCATTGAGGATTTATGTTGCTTATGACGATTCATCAAGTATCTTTGGGTTATTTACATACACTAAACATTTTGTCATTGATAAAATTGCGCCAATTGAGATTGATTTCTAATGCTTCGAACACCGGTCCTGTTGTTGAACCAGAACTATGAACCATTAACGATTCTACGAGTAAAAAGGGCGATTACATTAATGATTTTAGGTAAAGTAGACCTTATTGAAAGGGTAGGTGGGATACTAATCCACACAATCAGTATTACGTATCAGGTTCCATCAGTAATTAGGTTGAAATACTATGTCCGCATCAAACGCAAAGAAATATCATTAACCAAGAAGAATATAATCAAACGCGATAACCACCAGTGTCAATATTGCGGTAAGAAAACCGGTATCATGACGACGGATCATATAGTACCCAAAGCTCTTGGTGGAAATGACACATGGGAGAACCTTGTATGCGCGTGTCTTGAGTGTAACAATAGCAAAGGGAATCGGCTGCCAAAGGATGCCAATATGAAACTGATCAAAAGATCAAAGAAACCCCATTATTTTACGTTCGTGTTGAATGAATTTGGCCCGCCCAAGACCAAATGGCGACCCTTTCTGTTTCAATCATAGTACTGCGCAACATTGTTAGACGCTCTTAGCCTCCTGTTCCTTTTATCACTGTCGAATATGCAACAAGATATTGCGATTGAAATTCATGGTAATCGATTTTTTTCTGCACAGTATTTACTCAGAAATAAGGGTGAAACAAAAAACAAGGCTGACGTGGAAAGACTGACAAAAACCATTATCCGTAAGTATACGGAAGCGGGTTTTGCTTTCTGTCGCATCTTTCCGTCGGTCATTTACACTGATAGTGTTATTGAAAAAGTAGTCCTTATGATGGAAGAAGGTAAACGAATAACGGTTGCTGATTATCTTTTTGATGTCCAGGGTCGCACTGACCTTGGTCCTGTACGCAAAGTTGCCGACTTTAAAACGGGAACCTATTTTTCCAGTAAGTCTCTTGCCCGCACCAAAAAGAACCTGCTCGAAACTGAGGCTTTCAATTCAGTCCAGGAGAATATCGTATTGAGAAATGGCGACTATTATGTTTTACTCAAACTGGAGGAAAAACCAGGTGATAACTTAATTGCCTATGGTGCACTGAGCGAAGACAAGTATGATTTCAGTATTATTTACAGTACCATAAACCTACTCGGCACCTTGCGCCGATTGACTTTTCAATATGATTATCAAACCCTCTTCGCCCTGGATTTCACTGAACCGATCTTAATATATCCGATCGCCTTGAACGGCAATTTTTCGCTCTGGACGTATGACAGTGTTCGACTCGTCAAATTTGCGGGTAAGATAATCGCACCGATTGGTGAATACTTCAGCGTTTCTTTGATATCCGGGGTTGAGTCTTTTTCCTATTTTGGCGATGATAACCCAAGCCAACAATATTCTGATAACTTCGTGGGCATTGGTTTAGGCTTTGATTATGAATCATTGATTTGGTCGTGTTCTCAACAGATTAATTATGAATACCTCTTTCGCCAAAACGACCGGTGGCGGTTTCAATATGATGGTGAATTCCAAATGATGAAGTTTTATTTAAGACCCCACGGCTATTATGTTGAGACTGATTCATTTGAGTATTTTGACTACTACCGTATCGGCGGTTCACAGAATTTGCGCGGCTACCTTGAAGAAGAATTCGACGATGAGAGTGGTGCCTGGGTTAACCTGGAGTACAAGAGATTGTTTATCTACCCCTTATTTGATATTGGTTGGGTTCAAGATGAAATAAAGTACTCCTATGGCTTTGGCATGGCAATGGCATCTAATGTATTAGACGCCGCGCTTATCTTTGCGTGGCCAAAACAAGGAACCTGGCGAGATGGCAAGATTCATCTTATGTTAGAAAAAGGATTTTGAATCGAAGGCCATGGGTTCTTTTAGGCATTTAGGCATTTAGGTATTTTAGGCATTTAGGTATTTAGGTATTTAGGTATTTAGGTATTTAGGCATTTAGGTATTTAGGTATTTAGGCATTTAGGCATTTGTCTTATGTAGGAGGTTTTAATGTTATTATTTATTTTGCTCACTTATACAATCCCAATTGACTCACCGATAATGGACAATATCGAATACTTACAGATCAGAAGTCTTATTGATATCCCTTTGATAAGACCTTATGAAGTAGAGTGGGTCATTCCGCAAATAGATGAACTTCTTATTAATGATGTCAAACTCAATCCATTGGATAGAAAAATCATATCACTTTTTAACCCGCTTTTGACGAAAAATCAGGATTTCTCATATCTAATTCACCTCAATGCCATCTATCAATTAGAACCAGAGTATAGGTGCGGTTTTCTCGATCTACGATTAGGTGGGCAGTTGGCTAAGAATATTGGGTTTTCCCAAGCAGTGAGGTGTCAGCGTGCTTCAGATATCGATACCGCCGGGCCAAAACCATGGCATGACTTTCAGGTTTACCTAACTGAAGGATTAATGAAGATGGAAGTTGGCATGATACATTTTGATATTGGCCGTAGAAATTACCTGCTTGGCTTTGGTGACGATAATGACCTCCTTTTCTCCCTTGACTCTCAAGCATATGACAGCTATTTGTTATTCATACCTACTCGCTACTTTGAATTCTACAATATCTTTTCAGTTCTCGACATTTCCCAAAATCGTTATATCTCAATTCACCGCATTGGAGTAAACCTGAGAAAATTCTTAAAATTAGGGTTTAGCGAAGCCCTGCTTTTTGGACAATCGCTCGAACCCCTATATCTAAATCCTTTCCTGCCCTATTATCTATCACAATGGGGGTTAGACCGTAATGATAATATCATGTGGTGCTTTGATATCCAGTTACGACTATTTGAGTCTATTATCTATGGTGAACTACTGATCGATGATTACATGTATGAAGATGACGAATACCCTGACAAACTGGCTTACAAAGTAGGCTTCAAGTCAGTACTATTTGATAATTTTCTGGTGAAGATGAATTACACCTTTGTTGATAAGTGGGTGTATACACACCGGATACAGGACAATATTTATGTACGCGGTACCCATCCCTTGGGTTTTCCTTTGGGTAACGATGTTGATAAATTATCCTGTGCAGTAAAATTCATAAATCGATTTGGTCTATATCCTAAATTAGAGCTTGAATATGTGAGAAAAGGACAGGGGAGTATCTTTTTACCTTATGAGCAAGAAGGAGGTACCTGGACACCGCCTTTTCCATCCGGCATAGTTGAAAAGAAACTAAAAATCAATTTCGGACTTGATTATACACTCCGTTATGATTTCTATTTCAGAGCCACGGCGGGTAAATGCTTTTGGCGCAATTACGGGCACGTACCAGGCAATAACCTAGATGATACAACCTTTGATCTCAGCTTGTGGGCAATACTGTAGTCAGAATGAAGAAAGAATGACTTAATAACTTAATCAGGCTGTTGAAAAAGTCATTTTTCACTGGAGTAGAGCATTTATGCTCGTGAAAACTGATGAAATTTCATTGCTTTTGACGGGGCTAAAGCCCCTACTCCACTAAATCAACAGCCTGAATGACTCAATGACTAAGCTCTTTTAATGCCTGAAATGTCTCATGTGTGTAAAGACCATCGCCATATCGTGTTCATTACACGCATCGATCACTTCCTGGTCACGTTTTGAGCCACCCGGTTGGATCACCGCAGTCACACCACCTTTTGCAGCGGTATCAACGCCGTCGCGAAAAGGAAAGAAAGCATCTGAACCCATAACAATACCGGCACTTCTGTCCACTGACTGCTGCGCCGCGATCACTACGGCACCGACCCTTGAAGTCTGACCAGCACCAATACCCACAGTCCTTCCCTTTATCGCAAAAACCACCGAGTTTGACTTGGTCCATTTGACTACTTTCCAGGCAAATTTCAAGGCTTCGGTTTCATAGTCATCAGGCGCTCTCTTGGTAACTACTTCCCAATCCTTGACATCACCCTTATCACGTTCCTGAACCAGGATACCACCAAAAACCGGACGATAGACAATGGGCAGCATGAGCTCAGGCAATAGTTCTACAATTCTTAAGTTTTTCTTGGTCTTCAAGATTTCGAGTGCGTCTTTTTCAAAGCCCGGAGCAATGATAACCTCGAAGAAGTGCTTTTTAATCAACTCGGCAGTTGCTCCAGTGACTTCCTGGTTAAACCCCACTAAACCGCCAAAAGCAGACATTGAATCGGCCATATAGGCGCGCTCAAATGCCTCTTCCTGGCTTTCACCTGTGGCAACACCACATGGTGTCTGGTGCTTGATAACCGCACAAGCTCTCTCATCAACGAATTCATTTGCTGTACCAAATGCAACTTCGGCATCAAGAATATTATTGTAGGAAATCTGTTTGCCACCGTGGATTATGAAACCTTCTTGTTCTAATTTATTGAGATAGAAAGCTGCTTTTTGATGCGGGTTTTCCCCGTAGCGCATGGGGATAAACCGCTCTGCGCCAACCGAGAAATATCTCTGCCGGTCAAGATCCTCACCAAAATACTCGGCAATAACAACATCATACCACGCAATGTAACCGAATGCTTGTTTTGCTAAGTTCAGCCGAAAGTCTTCAGTAAAGCCATCATTTTTCAGCACCTCGATAATCTCGTTGTACTGTGCCGGGTCATATGCAACCCCAACCTTCTTGTAATTCTTTGCTCCTGCTCTTAATAAAGTCACACCACCGATATCAATAAACTCTATCATTTCATCTAAGGATTTGCCTTTTTGCTCGAAAAAGGGATAGAGGTTACAAACCACAAGGCCGATTTCTCCGGTCTCAAGGATTTCTTTTGCAATCTTTTGACTGAGCGTTTTAACACGTTCGCTTTCTGAACCACCTGTATAATCACTTATCTTAACTGCTTCAATACCATTCTCTTCCAGTAACCTACAAGTACCGCCAGTGGCGATTATTTGAAAACCAAGACCTGCTAAAGACTTGGCAAAATCAACAACGCCCTCTTTCTCAGCTACTGATATAAGGGCTTTTTTAGTAATTGTTTGCGCCATGATTAAGCTCCATATTTCTTTATTTTCAATGCATTTGCTAATAACAAAGGCATTAGATCAAGTGACCTCATCCTACCCAAGCTGCCAGTTACGCAATTTCTTTCAGTGAAATCCTTCTTTTCAGGGAAGACATATTTTGAATATATTAACAAGGGATTTGGGTGCCACGAATGTGAATGGAGCAAGGTAGGCGTGGAGTGATCTGCGGTTATACAAAGAACCTCAGGTTTTAATTTCAGGATTTCAGGCAATTTTTTGTCAAATGCTTCAATGTATTTAACCTTCATTGCCGGGTCACCATCTTCACCAGCTTTGTCAGTTCCTTTAATATGGAAAAAGAAAAAGTCAAATTTCAAGTAATTCTCTTTCAGGGTCTTTATTTGATCAGCGATTGTCTCACCGGTCTTCAAAACACTCATACCGACTAATCGAGCAAGACCCCGATACATTGGATATGTTGCGATCGCTGCCGGGTTAATACCGAATCGTTTTGCCATAGACTCCAGGTTCGGGTTCCGCGCATACCCTCTGAGCAAAACATAGTTTGATTTTTCTTCATCTTTAAGCACCAAAGCAGCGGTTTTTATAAAAGTATTAATGATCTCTGCAGATTTTTCAGCAGCTTTGGTTTTTGCCTTAGCAAATACTGGAGCCTGGTTGTCCTTTTGCGGATCAGCATCAGTCAGAGCATCAGAAAACTCTGCATCCTGAAATTTCACCACAAATCTATGCTCTTTAGCTGGCTTAATCATAAGCGATATACCTTCAATTGTTTTAATCGCGGCCTGCAATTTATTGCATAACCTGGTACATTCTTCAGTTGAAATTCGACCAGCCCGGCGATCCGTTATAACCTTATCCCTTATCGTTGCGAAATTCCCCCGTATTGCCAAATCCTTTTCCTCGACATCCAAATCAATACCCAGAGCCTCAAGCACACCGCGACCGATTTGGTGCTCTACCGGATCATAACCAAACATGGCAAGGTGTGAAGGACCGCTGCCTGGTGTAATACCAGACGCAACCGGGGTCGTTAACCCAAAACCGCTTTTCTTTGCCAGCTTATTCAAGTTAGGGGTTTTTGCTATCTCTAAAGCTGTCTTGTCCGGGTTTGGCAAATCGCCCAAACCATCAAGGACAATAAGAATTATCCTGTTTTCATTCTTGGTCAATAAGTCTTGCAGAATTTTCGACATACCACTCCTTTTTATTAAAGAATGACTATATCCGAAAAAAACAGGAAGTCAAGACTAAGTATAAAAATCCAAAACGCCTAAATGCCTAAAATACCTAAACCAATAAATGCTTGGTTTCAATGACCTAATCAGGCTGTTGAAAAAGTCATTTTTCACTGGAGTAGAGCATTTATGCTCGTGAAAACTGATGAAATTTCATTGCTTTTGACGGGGCTAAAGCCCCTACTCCACTAAATCAACAGCCTGAATGACTTAGTGACTTTATCACTCTGTTATTTTTCCGTCTTCTATCTTTATCCATTGACTATCGTACGGGGGCTGGATATAATACTGAAAGAAAGGAGCAGAAAATGAAGAAATTTCTTGGCCTAGTCATAATCATAGCAATATTTGCGGTGAGCATTTACTTGATTTTGAAAATACCAAAACCAGAAAATCTGGCGGTGGATCAGAACCCAATGTCTACCGAGCTGAATACGACAGAAGAATGGCTTGGTGTATTTCTCCAAGGACAACGCATCGGCTATTCTTTTACTAAAATAACAAAGACTGATACTGGTATCATTGTAGAAAATCGCAGCCGGATGAGCCTGATGATGATGAATGCACAAAGGACCGTAGATACGCATATTTACAGTCATACTGATCATGAATATGTCTTAAAGGAATTTAAATTACATCTTGAAACAATGGGTCATGAATCAAGAGTCGAAGGTATCGTAGAAGGGAATAAGCTTCACTTAACCGCTTATTCACAGGGTATCCCACATACCCAGACAATCAACCTTGAAGAAAAGCCATATTTACCAACCGCTATAGAAGAAGTAATAAAAAAGAAAAATATGAAGCCGGGTGATGAGATCACGATACCTTATTTTGACCCAACAACCCAATCCTCAACCCGGGCCAATATAAAAGTACTTGATAAGGAAAAAGTAAGTGTTTTTGGTGAAGAATATTCGGGGATAAAAGTAGAAATCACTATTATGGGGTTAAGTGAAATAGCGTGGTTTGACGACGATTTCAAATTAATCAAACGAGCATCGCCGGCAATGGGTATGGAAATGATCCCTTTGTCAAAAGAAGAAGCGCTCGCCGACATAAAGCCAGCTGAAGCATTTGACCTCCTTTCTTTCTTCTCGGTGAAACCAGACAAACCACTTGGCGACGCTGGAAAGTTGTCTTTTCTCAAACTCAAGCTCATGGATATTACACCAACTGACCTCGACCTCGATGATGACTTTCAGAAATTAGTGGGTCAAGAACCCATTATCTTGGAATTATATGTACCTGAGCTCGCTGAATTACCTGATCTTGACATACCTATTAAAGAACACGACGAATTTCTCAAGCCGTCAGTTTACATTCAATGCGAAAATGCACAGATAATTGCCAAGGCAAAGGAAATTGTGGGTGGAGAAAAGAATGCCAAAAAAATTGTTGACAGGCTCGTGACTGGCGTATACAAGATGCTCGAAAAAACCCCGACCGCATCCTTGCCATCAGCGATTGATGTTTTGAAAACAAAAGAAGGCGACTGCAACGAACACGCCGTGCTTTTTGCTGCATTAGCACGGGCTCAGGGTATCCCGACCAAGATCTACGTAGGTCTGGTCAGTCTTCAGGGCTCAGCCTATTTTTATCATGCCTGGTGTGCGGTATGGCTTGGTAAATGGGTGCCGGTTGACCCAACATTCAATCAATTTCCCGCGGACATCGGACATCTGAAACTAAAAGAGGGTGAAGTCTCTGAATGGGCAAAAGTCCTGAAAGTCGTTGGTAAGTTGCAGATCAGGATCCTTGATTCAAAACTAAAATAATCACCGTCAAGAGAACTTATGAAGACCCTCGTTATAAAAGAACTGCGCAAACACTTCGGCAAGACCTGGGCGCTCAAGAACCTGAACATTGAATTAGACCCCGGTGAGATCTTTGTACTCTTAGGACCTAATGGCGCTGGTAAAACAACGACGCTCAAACTTATTGCTGGTCTTTTCCACCCTACGCACGGTGATATATATATCAAAGGTATCAATTTAGCTAAAGAACCCTTGAAAGCAAAGCGGATGACTGGTTACATTCCAGACGAACCTTTCATTTACAACAAATTGACCGGTCGTGAATTCATCAATTTCATCGCTGGTATCTATGACATCAATAAGAACCAATACGAAAGCCGAATGGACGCGCTTTTGGGGAAACTTGATATCGGTGAATGGATAGATGATTTCTCTGAAACCTATTCCCACGGCATGAAGCAAAAAGTAATAATGTGTCAACTGTTTCTCCATAACCCTGACTTGATATTGATCGACGAACCGCTCGTTGGGCTGGATCCAAAATCCAGTAAATCAGTTCGCGAGATCTTTTTGGAACTAAAGGCACAGAGTAAAACCCTGTTTATCTGCACTCACACGCTGTCATTTGCCAAGGAAATAGCGAGTAAAATCGGTATTATCAATAAGGGCGAATTGAAATTTATCGGCGCGCTCAGTGAACTCTCGGAGATTTCCGGGAAAAAAGATATCGAGGAAATATATCTTAAGCTCTCTGAAGAACTTCCTCTAGAACAAGAGGTATAGGTAAGCACCCAAACAATGAGAGATTTTCGCATCATCTTTATCACCCGCATTAGGATAATTGCCAAATCAATCCTTTCAATGCATGCCCTTGAATTATTATCGTTCGTGTTTGTGATCGGCTGTTTTCTTTTCGGCTCTTATTATGTGTTCTTTCGTATCTTCAAGTATCTCATGACCGTTGAGGCAATTGGCTTCGCGCTCATGGACCGGATCATTGAAATGGTATTTTTCATATTCTTCACCATGCTCTTGTTCAGCAATGTCATAACTTCATTCTCAACGTTTTATAACAATAAAGAACTGGATTTCCTGTTTTCTTTACCGATCCAGCCGACATCAATATACCTTAGCAAACTGTTTGAAAACTGCATTTATGCATCGTGGGCAACAATGGTCCTTGCCCTACCTTTAATCACTGCTTATGGAATAACAACCCAGGCGCCGGTTTTTTACTACCCTGTGTCAATTGTGAGTATCTTGATCTACTTGATTATCCCAACCACGGTGGCGTCGTTATTAATCTTTACCGTTTTTCGCCTTTTCCCTAAGTTGAGTTCAAGGGACGTAATAATCCTATCGGTCATCCTCATCATCGGGTTAACCTACTTATACGTAAAAACCAATAACCCCGCACTCCTCAAGGTCTTTGAGACGGACAACGAACAAGAACTCTTAAGGTTTGCCACCAACTTGACAACAGTAGGCGGCACTTATGTCCCATCAACCTGGTTGAGCAACATATTAAAAGGCTTGAGCGGTCGTGCAAATCTTGGTTTTTTCTACTTTGCATTACTTCTGTTCATTAGTCTTAGCATGACAATTATCGCTTTTTTTGCGGCGAAAGTTCTCTATGCAAAATCGTGGATACTTATCAATGAACACGGGACAAAAAGAAAACGAAGGAAATCACTCCTCCATACATATAAATATAATCAGTCACGGACATTATTCTTTAAAGACTTGCTCGTTTTTATTCGTGAGCCTATTCAATGGGTACAGTTATCAGTCTTCATAATATTATTGGTCGTATATATAATTTCTTTGAAAAGAACCCCTTTATACTTCACTTTTCCCCTATGGCGCACTATTGTGTCGTTCCTCAATTTCACGTTTGTTACTTTTGTGCTCGCAACCCTGGGCGTAAGGTTCATATTCCCAGCCATAAGTCTTGAACGTGCTGGCATATGGTTTATCTGTTCTTCGTCCCTTCCCTTAAGCAAGGTCATGAAGATCAAGTACTGTACAAACGTCATAATTGCAATAGTGATCCTGGAGAGTCTCCTGATCCTCTCGAACTTATTCATCAAAACTGATCCCCAGATGTATGTATTGATGCCAGTAATCGCATTGTTCGTTGCCGCATCTTTAGTTTCAATAAACCTCGGTTTAGGTGCGCGATTCCCCCAATTTGACGAAACCAATCCATCAAGAATCGCCGCGGGCAGCGGAGGGATTGTTGCCGCTCTGGCAAGCATCGCCTATGTAGGAATCTCAATAATAATTCTCGCCACGCCAGCGTATCACTACATAATAAGTAAATACTATAGTCGGCCTGTCAACCACCTCATGATATTGATACCTCTGATAGTTTTTCTCGTCCTCAACACAATCACAATTATCTTTCCCTTGCGCATGGGCCTCAAATCCCTTGAGCAAAGGGATTTTTAGCAGTGTTCAATCAGAATATTTCTTCTTAATAAAATCTATAACATCTTCAACTTGATCCTTAGGGGTTGATGCACCAGCGGTCACGCCAACGCTCTTAACCCCCTCAAACCAATCAGTCAAAATGTCGTCAACCGATTCAATGTGATAGGACGGCTTTATTTTCTTGCACATTTGATACAACCGCGTTGTATTAGCGCTGTTCTTACCGCCAACAACAAGCATCATATCGGCTTTCTCGGCAATACGCATAGCCTCTTTAGTACGCAGTATCGTTGCCTTGCATATCGTGTTGTAGATTTTCATCTCTAATACACCTGGTATGAGATTGGCAATCGCCTCGTTCAAATGGACCAAATCAAGCGTTGTCTGGGGAACCATGCCGATCTTGTGCTTTTTGAGCTTCAGATCCTTTGAGTACATCACTGCTCTGTTACCTGCATAGCCCAGGAGACCTTTTACCTCGGGATGGTCTTTTTCACCAATGATTACAACATAATAACCATCTTTAATAAGTCTCTCCACATAGCGTTGGGCACGCCGCACCCTTGGACATGTTGCATCAATGATCTCAAACTTCTTTCTTTTCAATTCCTTAAGAAGCGTTGGCGGTATCCCGTGTGAACGGATTATTACTTTTTTATTTTTGATGTCCCTGATTTTGTCGACAGTAATAATACCCTTCTTTTCTAGTTTCTCGACTGCCAACCGATTATGGATCAACGGACCAAGTGAATAGACGCATTTGCCTTTCTTCACAGCTTTGAGCGCCATCTCAATCGCCCTTTTTACACCAAAACAAACACCGCCGTAACGTGCACGATAAATTATCATCTCAGTTTCAATACCTCCTCTTTTAATCGCCGGGCAAACCTCTCCATATCTTCACGGCTGTTTTCATAGCCTGCAGGCGAAACGGGTTTGCCAAAGCTAATTTTCAATCTATTTAACCGCAGTATAATTCTTAAAAACCGTTTGTTTGAATTGGCTATGTATGTAGGGATAACAGGAACACCCAACTTGATTGCAAGATAACTGACCCCGGGGTTAAACGGCAGCATCTGCCCTTTTCTTGACCTGGTGCCTTCAGGAAAAATCACCACTACCTCACCCCTTTTCAGCAACTTTATCGCGGTCATCAAACCCTGAACACCGCTAATAGGTATGGCATTATATGCCTTTATCAACCAGGCAAAAGCTTTTGAGGTTTGAAATAGACCGATTTTAGCCAGGAAATAGATTTCCCTTGCTGCACAAATACCGACGATTGGTGGATCAAGAAAAGATACATGATTGCACGCGATAATAAAAGACCCTTTTTTCGGTACTGTACCGGTTATCTTTATGCCGGTTAGCAACTTAAACAAAGGGAAAACTAGAATCCAGGAGATAAACCATTTGAAAGTCATTAGATTATTATACTATAAATCATCGATATTGCAAGAGTTTTCTCCTAATCATATATCCAGTCAATGCGCAGCAATTTGACTATTGACAAATGACTGATTTTTGTTATAATAATACTTAGTTATCCAGAAATGGATGACTATATAGTTTTCTGAAATTATTTGAAAGAAAGGAGGTGATACTTACAACCTTTAAAACACTCAACCGGGTTTTTCAGGGATAGAGCCTGGATATATTATGTATATCCCTAAAACAAATATTCCAATTAAAGGAGGAATAATGAAAAAAATACTTATCCTTGCATTGTGCTTAGGAATAGTGCCTATGCTCTTTGCGGGCACATCAGATGCAGATGCCGTGAAAGCTCCTATTGCACCTGATCATAATTTCACAGCGCCGAATATTGGCAGCAGTCAGTACACTGGTTCAAGGTCTACGCCGACCCTTGTTGATGTAATCGACTTGGGTTCAATTAGTCTATATTGCTTCGGCCTTACCTATGACTGGGAAAGAGATGGTCTCTGGGTTATCCCATTCAGCTATGAAAACTGGGTCTATTGTATCCAGAAAACCTCACCCTGTACCAAAATAGACTCTTTCCAGTTAGTAGGTGCACCAACCTTCCACCTTGGTATCGGTTATGCTGGTGGTGATGTAATGTATGCAATGGGATATGATGGCTATGTCTATGAAGTCGACATGACCACTGGAGTAGTCTCTTCCTACCGCTCAATCCCCCCATGGCCTAATTATGGAATTAGTTGTGGATTCAATACAGTGGATGATGTTATTTATGGGGCCGACTGGGGTTTTGATGGGTGTAGCTATGCACAGCCTTCCCAGACCGGTACTTGGAACACCTGGGCTCTTTCAAGCGCATGTGGTGCTAGTGGTGCCTATGGCGCGTCGTCACCAGCATATTTATTTTACTGTAACGAGGATGCAACCCAGGCACAATTCTTCCAGCATAGCGTAACTGCTGGTGTTCCGAATACCACACCAGACTCAGTATGGGACTGTGATCCTTCACAGAGCCAGACGTCTACTGCTGATTGTACCTTTGATGGTCAGTATGTCTATGTCCTTGACCAGGGAGACCCGGACAAGATCTTCGTCTATGACGTTGGTATTTCGCCAGCGCCTGCTGCCTTCTGGGACTTTGAGACCGGTTGGCAGGGCTGGACCCATACTAATGGTGCAGCATTCCCAGCTGCTTGGACAGTCTATGATTCTCATTACAAACAAAGTTCAGGGTACGAATGTCCGGTGCCAGATGATTCATCGTTTTGGATCGATTCTGATGCAGCTGGTTCAGGCGCCGGCTGGATCGGTGACACCTGTTTATCACCTGTCCTCGTACCGCTTCCGTCAATGGATTGGCTCTGGTATGGCTGGTGCTATAACGACGTCGGAACTGGTGACTGGTTTGAAGTCGGTATCAAGTATTTTGACGGCGCATCATGGAACGTCGTACCATTGGCCACATATACCGCTGATAATTCTGGGTCATATGATTCGGTCGATGTATCAGCTTATGCTGGTTATCAGAGAGTCCAGGTTTACTTCTATTATGATGATGCCAATTCCTGGGCATGGTATGCAGCTTTCGATAATGTCACCATTGCTGCGACCGTCTACGTGCCGTCAGATGATGTCGGTACCACGGCTATCAATGATCCAGGTCTTACGATAGGCCCAAATATGACGATCAATCCGACCGCAACCTATAAGAATTTCGGTACTGATACAGAGACCTTTGATATCTATTTTGTTGTCGATTCGTCCGGCACTGTACTATACAATGAGACCGCTAATATTACTTTAGATTCAGGTGTGGATACGACCTACTCATTTACTGCTACATGGACTAGTGGTCCTAATGATGGTATTGTTTATGTTATCATGGCCTATACAGTATTCGGTCCTGATATTAATCCAGCAAATGACACGTTAACTCAGCAGACCATTGTGTCCACTGTTGGTAACTGGATTCAGTGCGCCTCCCTGTCCACGCCGGAAGAATGTCAAGCGACCGGTTATGATTCGGACAACGACCACATCTACTCCTTCGGCGGAACCCCGGACGGTGGATACAATTACCACAACTTCACCTATCAGTACGATCCGATCACTGATACCTGGGCGACCATGACGAACATGCCATACGCCGTGGACTGGATTGACGCTTCTTATATCAACGGCAACTTCTACATTTTCGGTGGGTTTGATGGCGGTTCGCCGTATACTTACAACATGATTTATAACGTGGCGGGTGATTCCTGGTCCAATGGCGCAAGCATGCCGCTTGGCCGCATGGCCGCCGGACAGGTGGTTTACAACGATTCGCTCATCTATATGCTCGGCGGATACAACGGCTCTGCTCCCTCCAATAATGTCCAGATCTACAATGTCTATACCAACGCTTGGACCACAGGTACCGCGCTGCCCCAGACAAACATGATGCAAGGCGTTGCCATGACCGGCGATACGATCTGGTTGGTCGGCGGTTATAACGGTTCAGCTGCTTACTCCACGCTCTATTATGGCGTCATTAATCCAGGCACCTGCGAGACGATCGTATGGTCAACAGGTTCGGCTCTGCCGGTCGCCAACTTCAACAACGGCGCAACCCAGTTGACCCGCAACGGCAAATGGTTTCTCTATATGGTTGGCGGGTTTGAGAACGCTGCGACCATTACCAATCATGCATGGGAATACGATGTTGAACTAGACACGTGGACCGCGCTGCCTGATTATCCGATGACCATCTGCCGTAATGACTACCTTATCGGCCACGAATACCGTACGGAAATTTATGTTGTCGGCGGCGATCCCACTGGCGGCTGGACTGCTACGGATCAAGTCTGGAAACTACCCTGGTACACCGGTATCGCTGAGAAACCTAACCAATCCGAGACTGCATTTACCTTTGGTTTTGCGTCTATGGCTAATCCATCAAAAGGTATGATTTCCTATGTCACCTCAGTGTCTGGAAGAATCGTACTCAAGGCATATGATGCAACTGGAAGACTTGTTGAAACACTGGTCAATACAGTGCAGCCCGCCGGTGCCAAGACAGTCAACTGGGATACGAGTAATATTGCTAATGGTGTCTACTTCTTGAAACTCGAAGCACAAGGCGAAACTGCAACCCGCAAGATGATTCTCGTGAAATAATCACACACAATCGATCTACAGGAAAAAGCCCCGTTTAAAACGGGGCTTTTTCTTTATACGGTTATTATTTCAATTGGAAACGTACTGGCCGGGAAACCCAAACCCGGACCAGTGTATCCCGTTGTTTCGCAGGTGTAAACGTGGATTTTCTTGCCGCGGCAATTGCTGATTGGTCGAGCAATTGATTACCACTCGATTTCAAGATCTTCACATCGATGACACTACCGTCTATATCGATCAACATTTTAACCACAGTCGTGCCTTCAATACCGGCTTGCCGGCAAATTTCAGGATAGGTAGGTTTCGCGCTAAATACAGGTTTGGGTTTTACTTCAAGTCGATAATAGGGCACAACTTCGATTTCCGGGCCTACTGGTATAACTCTGAGCGGATCTTCCTCAAAATCAGTCTTCGCAATAGTCTCTACTGCCTCATCTATCACCTCGCTCGATGCCTCAACTGCAACGCTGGGACGTTCTTCTGGTGGCGGTTCTTCTATAACATCTATTTCAGTATCAATGATATCGATGATGGTTGCAATATCCCTTTTCAGTTCATAAGGCTGGGGTGCTTTATACGGCACAAAGGTGAAAAGCATGACAAAAATCACCAGGCTGGAAAATATACCAACTCTCAGGTATACGCCATACATTGCTTTATAGTCTCTCATGGCTGCCTCCTTTCTATCTATATATACAGATCAGTCATAAAAATATTCCTCAATATACCTTTACAAATACTCAAAATTATATATACTTTTTTATAATGAAAAGGGCGATCGTGCTCATTTTAGACGGGGTCGGCATTGGTGAACTACCTGATGCAGCAGAATATAATGACCAGGGTTCCAATACCCTGGGTAATCTCGCACAAAGCTGTGGCGGACTAACATTGCCAATCCTTGAAAAACTCGGTTTGGGCAACATCGCACCTATCAAGGGTGTCAAGCCGACTGATAAACCACTTGCGTGTTTTGGCAAAATGGCTGAAAAATCACCGGGCAAAGATTCAACATCTGGACACTGGGAATTATTCGGACTCGTGCTTAAAGAACCGTTTCCAACTTATCCTGATGGATTCCCCGATGAGATCATCAAAGAATTCGAAACAAAAATTCGCCATAGGATTTTAGGGAATCTTGCTGCTTCAGGTACGGAAATAATAAAAAAACTGGGTGATGAGCATATTGCAACCAAACGACCCATTGTCTACACATCAGCGGACAGTGTTTTCCAGATTGCATGTCATATTGATGTTTTCTCTCTTGATGAGCTGTATGGATTCTGTGAAATCGCCCGGGCACTGTTGCATGGCAAACACAATGTTGCCCGTGTAATAGCCCGTCCTTTTACCGGGAAATCGCCGAGCTTTTACCGAACCAAGGACCGCCGGGACTTCTCAGTGCTTCCCCCTGAACCAACCCTGCTGGACTTTGCAAAAGATAAAGGACTTGACGTTATAGTAATCGGTAAAATAGACGATCTATTCAGCCATCGTGGCTACACGAAATCATACCATTCAGTGAATGACCTTGAATGCGTAGACCTTACGCTTAAGGCAATGGATCAAATCAATAACGGCTTGATTATCGTGAATTTCATACAGTTTGACATGGACTGGGGTCATCGTAATGATATTGAGGGTTTTAACCAGGGGTTAATTGAAATCGATCAAGGGATTGAAAGGATCATTGAGAAAACTGACGGAGATGACCTGCTGTTTATTACGGCTGACCATGGCAATGATCCGACAACCGCTTCAACTGACCATTCGCGCGAATACGTGCCAATCCTTGTTTTGACTGCAAAACGTACTGGCACCGATCTGGGAACAAGAAAAACATTTTCCGATTTAGCAAAAACAATTGCTTGTTATCTTGATATTGAAGGTATAAAAAATGGCCAAAATTTCCTCGATGCCTGCCTCGCGTAGCAAAATTCTGTCTAAAGAATTGGTCAGGGCAGTAAAACAAAGTGTCAAAACAGCTTATGCGCCGTATTCAAAGATCCGCGTCGGCGCCGGGGTGCTCTGCAAAGACGGCAGGATCTACACCGGTTCTAATATCGAAAACAGTTCCTATTCACTGACTATGTGCGCGGAAAGAATTGCTCTATTTAAAGCGCTATCTGAAGGCGAGAGGAAATTCCAGGTGCTCTTGGTCTATTCGCCCCAGATCGACTTCATATTGCCGTGCGGTGCATGTCTCCAGGTTATCAGCGAATTTGCCCCAAATATTATGGTGGTGACAATGAACAAAACGGCAGAGTTCAGATTTCATCCGCTCAAGACGTTGTTAACCAAACCATTTATTACGTGAAGATAAACGATTATTATCGACCGGAGCATATATGGAATATTTCTTGAGTATTTTCATCCGCGGTTTAACAAAGGAAAAATTCCAGGATATTATATACAATATAGAGAGATTTTCAGGTAGCATTGTCCAAGCTGAGAAGGATATGATCGTGGCACGCAGTCGAGATGTTAACATTATATCCTGCTTGCTGAAGATGAAAGAGAACTACCCTGAAGGCCGTTTTGGCTTTTCCCAGTATATTGGACTCGCCAAAGGGCTTGCTAAAATCGCAAAGTTCGAAGAAATTTTGTTTTCTGAAGAGATCGAAAAACAGGTTATTGAAAAATTCGCGCTGACATCGCTGGGCATGCTATCAATTGAAGGCATGTCGAGTCAGATACTCGTCTGCCGCCTCGATAACGTAGTAGGTGAGCTTATATTTCCTGAGCAGAAAAAACAAGAACTCATCTTATCGCGAAAAAACGAAATTGAATTGCTTAAGAATCTGTTAACTGTTACCAATGCAGTACTTGTCCTGGGTCACCAGGGCTGTGGCAAGACCATTTTTCTCGATCAGTTAACTGATGAATGGCGTGAAAAAGAAATCTACCGAACTTTCTGTCCATCTTACAGCATTGGCCGTACCCTGAAGCCGATAACTGATATCGTCACTCAAATACTTGGGGTATACGATGTTGAAAGTATTGAAGAAAAACAAACAATCATTGAGAAAAAATTAAAATCACTTGAAATTATGGATATCGGCACTTCCTACTTGGCGATTTTGGATTTTCTAAGTCTCAATGAGGAAGAATCAATTTTGGAAAAAATTGAAATCAAAACACGGAGCGAAATTATATCACAGAGCGTTGCCGAAGTGGTCAAACGCATTTCTTGGAACACCCCAGTAGTGATAATAATTGAAGACATCGAGAATATGGATGCCTCATCAGCAAATTTTGTCGAACAATTGATGACGAGACTCGTTGAAGAAAACGTACAATTCATCTTCACCGCTGCGATGTCGGAAATCGGCATCTCGGGATTGAAAGAGTTTGAACTGAGGTCCATCGAGAAAAAACGTCTGGAGAATCTCGTTGAAAATATCACCGATGAAAAAGTCACCTTGCCACCGACAACTCCTTTCCATGTCCTACAATATCTACGGTTGTACAAGGAAGAAAAAGTAATCTACCTTTATAATCAATATCTGGGTGAAAACGCGCTTGCTGATTTCAGTCTTGCCTTTCATGATATTGAAACAACAGTAAAGAGAAGATTGGACCTGCTGGAAAACGATAAACTAGAGTTCATACTCAGCCTTGCGGTTGCTGGTGTTGAAATAAGTCCGGATGAACTACCAATCGATAAAAAGAACTTGTTCTCATTTGATTATTTTGTGGACCGGGCATATTTGCAGAGGCATTACAACAATTATATATTCATTTCACCTCTTCTCCATAGCGAAATATACAATTTAGTTGAAGACAAGCAAAACCGACACGCCCGTCTCGCTGATTACTATCGGCGCATACATGGTTTTGAAGAACAAGCAGCATTTCATTATCTTAAAGCCGAAGACTACAAGAAAGCAATTGAATTCCTGATGAAGTCTGCAAACCACGCCATCAGAAAGGGGGGTTATGAATCAGGGATCAACTATTACACTCAAGCCCTTGATTTATGTCAACGCAAAAAGGATTCGGTTGATCTGGACATACTCGTGGCACTCAACGAAGGTCTCGCCGATGTATATCGAGCTTTGGGTGATGAGAAAAAAGCTTTAAAATACTATAAGGTTGTATTAGACAGTTACAAAGAAATTCTCAAAGAATGACCCTCTTTTTTTACCTCATCCTTGCCCAAGGACAAGGGTTGGATATCAAACAAGATACCAGTCTGGTCCAGACATTTGAGGTAGTCAAATATCGTGCCAAGAAAATAATCTATGATATTGAGAAATCAATTATTATACTGAAGGACTCATCGATCATAACTTACCAGGATATCCGGCTCACGAGTGATAGTGCGTACTATTACATTGAAAGCAATATCCTGGAAGCCTTTGGCACTTGCGATCTACGGCAGTCACAAGACTCTATTAAAGGTGATTACCTGCGCTACAATATCGAAAGCAGGAAAGCTATGATGTCTCATGGCATAACCCAAATTGATAAAGGGTTTCTTGACGGCAAAGAAATCTATTGGATAGATGAAAACACGGTAAACGCCTATTCGGGTAAGTATACAACGTGCAGCGATACACCCCCGCATTACTATTTTTATTCGCCAAAGATGAAAGTATATCTCGGTGACATGGTCATTGCGCGCCCAATCGTTTTGTTTATCCACGGCATACCAGTAATGGCTGCACCTTTCTGGTTCGTACCGATATCATCAAAAAGGAAATCAGGCCTCTTGCCTTTCAAAATAGGCAATTCTCGTGATTTTGGGAAATACATCAGAGGCTTGGCATACTATATAGTCATTTCAGATTACGCCGACATAACGCTGCAACTTGATGCCATGGAAAAGAAAGGCGTAATGCCACGTGTTGAAGGGGTTTGGGATTTTTCACCATTCTCTAAAGGTTCAATCTATGGATCTTACATTAGAGAAACTGATTCCAAACGTGAAAGATTCACAATTCAGGCACGCAATAACTCAACCTACTTTCTCTTTGGTTCAAGTTTCAACTGCGATATAAAGTATCTCAGTGACAATACTTATCAACGAGAGTATGCCGACACAACACCTTTGTGGTTAGAACAAGAAATCATATCGCAGGCAACACTCAGTCGAAGCATCAAAGGTTATAAAAACAGCTTCTCCTATGAAAGAATAGAGAAGTTTGTTGATACAACCACCAGCACAGTAACTGAGAAGCTGCCCTTTTATACAATTTCTGGACCCTCGAAAATGCTGTTTTCATTGATCAACTACTCGCTTGCCGGGCATGTCAATAGGCGCCGAACGAGCGACTCGCTGGGCACGAATGATGTCACCGGCGCAAATGTCCAAACTGCACCATCCATGCAACAAAATATCTTCAACCTCTTGACTGTTTCACCAAGAATGAACCTTGACCTTGCAGTCTTCGATGAAGACACTGCAGGCAATTCAATGCCGATGCGCTTTGGATATTCCTTTGAGACTACCGCATCCACTAATCTGTACCGAGTGTTTAGTATCAGGATGTTTGGGATAAGTGGTATATTGCATAAAATATCACCCGGCGTCACATATTCATATACCCCAGATTTTGATTTTGGAGGGTTCCCAAAAGTCAGCGGTATATCGGGTTTCAACAAAACGAACCGATTGAGTTTTGGCCTGGGTCAGGTGTTCGAAGCGAAAATCGGCGAAAAACAAGTAAAGAAAACCCTTGCCAAATTTCATATAAATAGCTCGTACAACCTCTTGACCGATTCGCTTTCAACAATTAATAGTGTTCTTGAGTTCCCTTATAACCCTTTTCCCAACCCGATTACTAACTTCGCAACCCAGGTTAGAGGCTCGGTCAACCCGTATGACACAGAGTATAACTATTCAGTGACTAATGTTGCAGCATTGAAAACTGATTTCTTCTCAATCAGCCTCAATCAAAGCTATGCAAAAGATGGGCAGTACCAGATTTGGTTCACCGGTAAGATAAAGCCAACCCGCAATTGGTCAATGACCTATTCAGGCCGTTATGATTGGGACGAAAAGAGATTAATCGACTATAGCTTCGGTCTGAATCGTAATATGCATTGTTGGGAAGCGGTTTTCAACTTCACACAATTGGGTGAGATATGGCGTTACGATTTCAAAATACGGATCAAGGAGATACCTGATGTTGAAATCGGCAAAGGGCTATTAGGCTATTTTCTCGAATAGCGCTATTTTATCAATCGATAAAAAAATCATCCCGATTATCTTCAATTTCTTTAGGCGTAAATAGATTAACCGTTAATGACTGGAGACGGGATTGCTTCTTCATCTGAATGGGCATGACCATGGTGCTGTCAAAAGGTATGTCCATTTTCTTATCGCAGCGGATTATGTAACCTGCCCATTCCATGGTCAAAGGGTTGGACAGTTGACCTTGTTCCAAGGTGGCAACGAGACCGGCAAATTCGCCGCCCATAGTCATCGTGACCTGGGCGAGATTAATATCTTGCCGCTCTCTAAAGAAAAGCAAGGTATCTTCTGATGCAATTTCTTCCATTGATTTACCGGCAGTTAACTGTCTGTAAATGTCATCGAGATGATCTCGCGTGATGATTTTCAACCGATCTTTTTCCATTGCCCCCTTTACTCTCGATGCAATATCCTCAAATGCCGGTCTATGTTCTGGTATTATTGAATCAAGCACTAAAAGATAATAACCGCCTAAGCTGCTGAATGGCCCGCCGATCTTGTCGGATTTTGCCCTGGCGACAAATTCGGCAAACTTTTTTGTATTACGTACTGGAAAATTAACATTATCTGGATCCAGTGGATATGTATTGCGTATTTGCAGACCAATTTCTACAGCGGTCGAATCAAAACCGATTTCGCGCGCGGTTTCCTTGAAAGATAATATCTCATCAAAGATTTCGCCGATCGTGGTCTGAGATACTTCAATATTAGCTTTGACCTTATAAATTTTTCCCTTACTGATCCGCTTTATTATTTCATAACCGTGAGGAGCATTGATAATCCCCGACATTTCGCCGTTTTTCAGGGTCTTATAGACATTCATCAGGTAAGGTTTCAACCCTACAACCCCTTCAAAGATGATGACAACTAATGTATCATCACTCACCTCTTTAGCTAATTCCAGGAAATCTTCGCCTTCCTCGATTCTTGCAACAAAATCTTCAATGCGTTCCTTTGCTTCCACCGTATCATAATGTGTAGGTTTTCTCTCAAAAAACACAAACTTCAGCACGCGCTGCTCAGGTTCAGTAAAGTCCTCAACATGACTGGCATAGTACTGCGCAGCTTCATCGTCACTTATATCTAACAAACTCCGGGCGCGAAACATAGGGAGCTGCAAATATGAAATATCATATTTTGTCATCTGAAGAAAAAGACCGAGACTGTCCTCAAAAGGCGATGTCCAACCAAAACTTGCTAATAGTGAACGCAGTTTCTCCCTTGGCACTTCTTTGCGCAATTTGTATTCATATTCAAGAAGCCATGCACGGCTTTGTGGTGCTCTCAGAAGTTCAAGGTATTTATTGTAGTCAAACTCCCCTTGCTCATTCTTCATATATTCTGATTCGTAGATCTCACGCGGCGGATTGCTTCTGATTATTGCCAGAATCTCTTGATCAGTCACCCGGATCCTTTCTTCTTTGATCAACTTGTTCCACATTATTTCCTCAAGCAACATCATCCAGATCTGCTCATGAGAAATATTTTTATTGTCAGCTTCTTTAGTTCGCACAAAACCCATGTAATCCCTAAAGGAAATCGGGACACCGTCGATTTCTGCAACATTTGTCTTCCGCTCATCTTTCCTTCCAGTAATATCTGCGCCCCACTGAAAAAATATCAAACCTAAAAAACCAACGAGAGCAACAACAAGAACATATCTAATGTTTTTTCGTAACTTTTGCATCAACATAATCAAACCTCCTATTTCATTTTCCATTTACTACGGGAAGTACTGACCGCCCATCGGGCACAACATAAACCTTGAAATCCTGACCGCAATTCTTCTTAACTTGGTCTATTGCGCTATCAATATTCTTGACTGGTATAAAGTTCATCTGTGACAGCACCTTGGAATCTAATTTAGAAACTACGTATATTTTATAATTTTTAAGTAACTGAGAAGTTTTAAAGGCACGGTGCCCGCCGACTTGTATCTTTGCTTCTGGACAGTCTAACAGCTCATCAATGCCATTACTGAGCATATGCTTTTCAAACTCCGGATTACCTATACCCTCTTCACACTCGCTGACCAGGACTATTGAACCACCTTGTCTTACTGCATTTACAGCATTGTTTATCGCCTTATGGCCAGCATAAAATGTTCTGTCTTTTGGATACCCGCCAGCCGAGACGATCGCGCAATCTGCCTGCTTTGCTATTTTTGATATGCGTTCTAACTTAAAATATTCAACCGCGGTCTTGTATGCGTGAACCGCATCACCACAAAATACCCCGGCGATTTGCTTGTCAGGTGTCTCAACCACATTCAGCAGATAATCAACCCCGAATAACTGGGCTGCCTCATCCATCTCCTGAGCAATTATATTGGACTCAATCCTACCCAATGAGACACCATCGCGTCTTAACTTACAGTGATTGCTTCTGATCGTCTCGTAAGAAGAAATCCCCGGGAGTATTGCTTTTCTACCCCCGGAAAAACCAGCTAGATAATGAAAATTTACCCGACCCGTAGCGATCACAAAATCAGCGGCTCTTACCCGCTTATTAACCTGTATTTCAAGACCTGAACTCGTTTTTCCAATAGAGACAAGGTCATTATAACAGTCATGAAATGAGAATCGAAAATCAGAAACCAGGTTTCCATAAAGTAACTCGTTTTCTTCAGGCGTATGCTTTCGATGGGTACCCAGAGCAACTACAAACTCAATATTTTCTTCATCAATCCCAGCCTCTACTACTTCACTGACCAGAAACCCCAAGGTTATTGCGTAATCAGCGATTGAACGGGTTATATCAGAAACGATGATAACCAGATCTTTTGGTTTATTCTTCTTTAACAAATCAATTAAACGGGGTTTACCTATGGGATTAAGAATACACTGCTCCAGGATTTGTTTCAAAGGCCCAACCTCATGTCGAGAATACTCTAATACACCCATTAAATTCTCGTCAAAAACCTCGCAATTAACAGTTTTTTTGCCGAATCTGAGCTCCACAGTCTATTGTACCCGAATATGCGGTTGTGTCAATAACTGCCTATTTCCTCAGGTTGACTTGTCAGAGATTTAGAGTATAATACCCGGATGATTGACTTGAAACTGCTCAAAGATAACCCTGATATTATCCGACAGGCAATAAAAGATCGGCATGAGGGTGTCAAATTAGACAAAATAATCGATTTGGACAAACAGCGGCGTGCTGGGATAACTGAAATTCAAGAACTAAAGCAGCAGCGGAACGTTCTATCAGAAAAGGTCGGAGAGCTCAAGCGTGAAGGCAAAGAATCCCAAGATAAGATGCAACAGGCAAAAGATTTAGCAGAAAAGATCAAAAACATGAGCAAAATACAAAAAGAAGTGGAAGATAAATTCTTCGAAGCAGTTAAATGGATTCCAAATATATCCCATGAATCAGTGCCAATCGGTCAAAGCAGTGACAACAATCAATTCATTCGAGGTTTAAAACAACCACCTGATTTTGACTTCAATGCGCTTACGCATTGGGAGATCGCGGAAGCTCTCGATATCCTCGATTTTAAAAGAGCAGCTAAGGTTTCTGGCTCACGTTTTATTCTCTATAAAGGCATTGGAGCAAGACTGGAAAGGGCGTTGATAAATTTCTTCCTTGATTTGCATACTAAAAAACACGGCTATACCGAGATTATGCCGCCGGTGCTCAACCCGACAAGCTGTCTGTATGGTACTGGACAACTTCCTAAATTGGAAAACGATATGTACAAGTGCCGTGACGACGGGTTCTACCTCTGTCCAACCGCTGAAGTACCGCTAACCAATATGCACCGTGATGAGATAATACCGGAAAAACAATTACCCCTGTATTATGCTGCATATACACCATGTTTCCGGCGCGAAGCCGGTTCCTATGGCAAGGACGTGAAAGGTATCAAAAGAGTTCATCAATTCAATAAAGTTGAGCTTGTAAAATACACGACCCCTGAACATGGTTATGAGGAATTCGAGAAACTCCTGAATGACGCAGAGCAAGTCGCTAAACTGCTCGGTCTTCCGTATCGAATCATGTTGCTGTGCACGGGTGATATGACCTTTGCCGCAGCGAAGACATACGATATCGAAATATATGCGGCCGGTATGAAAGAATGGCTTGAAGTATCTTCAGTGAGTATCTATGATCAGTATCAAGCGCGCCGGGCAAATATCCGCTATCGCAGTACAAAAGGCAAAGTTGACTATGTCTGTACGATGAATGGTTCTGGGCTGGCAACACCAAGGGTTTTCATTGCTCTGGTGGAGAATAATCAAACAAAAGACGGTCGCATAAGCATCCCACAAATACTGCAGTCTTATATGGATGGTAAGGAGTATATTGAATGAAAAAAGAACAGATTGTTAAAGCGATAATAAAAACCGGCGTTATTCTCTATAACAAGGACTTAATTTACGCAACAAACGGTAATATAAGCGTGCGCAATGGTAAGGAAATTTATATAACAGCAACTGGTCTATGCAAAGCCGATTTAAAACCCGATGATATCCTAAGAGTTAATACCAGTGGTAAAGTCGCCAAGGGTGCACCGTCTATTGAACTGAATATGCATCTCGGCATATATAAGAACAGAAAAGACATCAACGCGGTCATCCTTGCCCATCCTTTCTTCACGAATCTGATCGGCATCCAGCCAGGAGCCCTCAACCTCAGTGCCTTACCAGATATGGAAAAACATCTAAAAGATGTTGATTTCATCCGCAGTATCAAACCCGGGTCTGCAGAATTAGCCAAGGCAGTAACCGCAGCTATAAAGAAAACCGATATTATCGTTATCCATCGCTACGGCGCAGTTACTGTTGGCAGTGATTTACCCGATGCAAGATATAAACTTGAAAGGCTAGAATACCTCGCGAAATTCCTGGTTTTTAAACAGATCATCTTCTGAATTGTTGTTTAATTAGTTTGATCATTTGATCGATTATATCAATAATTGGCTGGCTCACGTACGTAATAACTACGGCGTCAATCCTCTGATCTTTGGTGCGATCTACGGCGCGGGGATCATTCCATTTTGGCTCTCTGTGTACAAAATAGCGGCTGGTCTTAGGAAAAAAAACTTCAAGCAAGTTAAAATCTTTGCTATAGTATTGGCGATCGTTATAATAGCGCCTTTTACTTATGTTGTTGTATGGGGACGTAACCTGCCTTTTTGGTTCTGGATCATCGCCGGCATTCTTATCGCCTACAGTATATATTCAGTTTTCCGTAAATTAAAAGTTTCAAGACGATAATCATTGACACAAAACATTGTTTGCCTATACTATCGTATAATTTTTTAAATTTCTCTATCTTCAGTTTGATTATGAATCAAATTTCATGATCGACAGCACGGCAACGCATCTTTTGTCGACTAAAATCACCAGACAGTTCTAGAAATATAATCCTATATTAAATACAAATATACTTACATTAAATCCTATTATTACTTTATCCGCCCCCACACTAATGGCATTAGTGTGGGGGCGGACAAAAGTGAATCGTTTAGGATTATCTCACGAGAATCATCTTGTGCGTGTCAACTTCACCTTGTGCTTCGAGTTTGATGAAGTAAACACCATTCGCGATATTATTAGTATCCCAGCTGGCTGTACTGTATTAACCAGTGTTTCAACAAGTCTTCCAGTTGCATCATATGCCTTGAGTGTAACTCTGCCAGACACTGATGTGGCATAGGAAATCATACCTTTTGATGGATTAGCCATGGCCGCAAAACCAAAGCCAGTAAGTTCATGAGTGTTAGGTGGTGTTTCCTGAATACCCGTACCGATATTGACCAGACCTTCAGTAGCATTTGTTCCGCTGGAAGTGGCTGTATTAAAACCACCAGCACAGAATAACACACCATGATCAAATGGATTTGGCACATAGACAGCACACTGTGAATTGCTGATCGGCGTTGTCTTATCAAGATCCTGAACCCAGGCAGCAGTATTTGGATCATAGAACCAGGTATCATATGCAGGGTATGAAGCACCGTGGTCATCACCGCCAGTAAAGTAGAATCTCCAACCACTCGGCGTCTCAACACAAGCACCCTGGAGACGTGAACGACCAGCCTGACCAGACGTACCAGTTGGGATATCAGCAATCGCGGTCCAGGTGATAGTCTGTGGAGTAACAGGATCAATTACACCAATCCAGCTACCCGAAATATATCCACCATTCCAACCACCAGCCACATAGATCGTATCATTCTGAATACCACAGGCAAATGAACGATTCGTTGAAGGCATGGCAGTACCGGTTGTCCAGGCATCATTTGCCGGATCATAGATCTCAACAGTATTATAGTAACTCGCAGCCTGACCACCGAGCACATAGATAAGTGTATCATTCCAGGTCAATGCGCCATTGAAATAACGAGCGGTTGGCATTGCTGTAACATCAGTTACCGTGCTAGCGACCGGGTCAAATTCCTGAGCATAGTTGTGTGCGGTAAAACCGGCATCACAACCGCCCATAACATAGATTCTACCCATGCAGGCAGCAGCAGCTGTTCTCTGTGCCTCGTGATTGAGTACGGCAGATGAAGTTGTCCAGGATTCTAGTGCACAATCAAACTCAAAGATGCTGGTATAGGTTGGATAACCACCCACAGACCAAACGGTCTGTGCACCGGTGACATCAGAATAAACAGCGGCATTATAATAGGTCGCTTGGGGCATGGTTGCATAAGTCTTCCAGTAAGCACTCTGGGTTGTTGTCGTTTGAGTCAATGTATCATTTGCCGGGTTAACGTCACCACTCAATACTGTATAGGCCGTGACATCATAAACAATACCATTTGATCCACCAGTAGTCCAGGAAGCAAATGAGATCGTTGTATCAATACCGGCATCAAGGGTAATATTGGCGGTTTCGTTATATACATTAGTCTCTGAAGAATCGATGACAAAATAGACATCAAAGGTTTCCTGGCTCGTACCAAAGTTCTGGTAGGTAGCGGTCGGATCAAGCGTTGTATTTGGGAACTCTATAAGACCTGGATCATTGATAGCCGTGGTACCGACATCATGCTCGGGTGGTGGACCAGTCGAGATCGCCAGCTTCACATAATAACATTGATTTCCGACCGTACCTGTTGTCGCATTATCATCCCAGGCATACAATCTTCTCGGTACTGTTTCAGTCGTTCGCCAGATCGGAACAGCAACACCAGCATCACCATTCCAGAGTATTTCAACGAGCAGGTTATCAGTATTGTTATAGTCAAAGTCAATATCCCAGTCCATCCATACATTACCGGCATTACCGACGAGTAAGCTCCCTACATTCATAACCTCAACCGGCGTGTTGCCAGTATAATTATTATCGAATGTCGTACTCAACTCAGTAGCACTTGTATGACATAGCTTCACCCTCACATTATCATAAGTACCGGTAGCACTCGACCAAGGCATAAAGGACAGGGTTACGATTTTACCAAGAACATCTATTTCGCTCTGGAGATATAAGGTCATAAATCGACATGCATTATAATTATTACCCCAGAAAGGGATATAGTTGCCGGCCGCCTGGACACCGATTATAACTTGAGTCGTACCTTGCCGGGCTGTTTCTAGTTTGAAGACGTGTTCGAGATGGGCATCAGAGCTGGGTTCAGCACTGTGTTCGACATCACCATCTGTGGCGATAGCAAAGCTCATGATCGCTGCTATTGCCACTACAATAACCATATATTTCATATACACCTCCTTATTGTTACATTTTAACAGATAATAATCGATTGTCAAGAGGTCGGTTTCTAAACCAGGCTATAGATGTGGGTAAACCTCAGTCTCTGATGCTTGACACCATATCATTTTTGAATAGTGTTAGATACAATGATGATTAAACATAGCGGTGAGGTTCTTGAAGAAAGGTCGAGTCTAAAAGGAACCAAAGGTTGTACACTCCGATGGCTTATCGCTGAAAAAGATGGTGCTGAGCATTATGCCATGAGACTCTTTGAACTACAACCGGGCGGTTTAATACCAGTACATACCCATGAAGATACCGAGCACGAGATATTTATTGTTGAAGGTACTGCGATTCTCGATGACAGTAAAGATAAGATCATAGTTAAAAAAAGTGATGTACTTTTTGTCCAACCCGGTGATAAGCATAGTTTCATAAATAATTCAGCCATGCCCTTTAAATTCATCTGCGTCATACCAATTATTTGAAGAACACCAGATTATCAGAATATCAGGGCACCAGGTAATATACAATCTGATCTCCTGTTATCCTGATCACCTGATTCCCTAATTCCCCGTCATTGACTTCATTACGTAATTGACTAGACTATGCCGTGTTTAGTCTCTTGAAAAAACGGGGCATCACTTTTTTAAGTTTATCCAATACCATTTCACAACTCGGCGATCGTCTCACGCACATGGTGATAATAACCTTAATTGGCGTCATGTCACCTGGGCGTATCTCCGCGTTCAGTGAGTTCTCTGTTGCCTTCACCCTACCGATTATTGTGCTTGCACCGTTTGCCGGGGTTATTATCGATCACTGTAATAAGCAGACTATCATGCTCCGATGCCATCTCGTTCAAGCATTTTTGATTTTCTTGACCCCCCCGCTTGTCATAATAACCCACAGCATTCTGCCTATTTGGATATTGGTCGTGCTTTTTTTTGCACTCGATCTTTTTAATAATACTTCACGCAACGCGCTCGTACCGGATCTCGTCGAGCATAATGAATTAGTTCAGGCAAATTCACTCATCATTACCCTGGCGCGGCTCGCCACTTTTATCGGGATGGTCGGTGGCGGTTATCTCGTCCATTGGGTTGGTTGGCAGATCGGTTTTTATATCGATGCATCGACCCATTTTATCGCCGGTATCCTGGTGCTCGGCATGGGCGCCCGAGTTTTCTTTGAGCCCGTAAAGAAATTGGAATTTTCTCTTTTTAGGGAACTCAAGAAGTCTTTAAACCTTTTCCTTTTGGATCTCAAAGAATTGGGTATTCTACTTGTGAAAGATCGCATTGTAGTATTCGTCATGCTATCTGTTTTTGTCTTACCTTTTGTTGCCGCAGTTTCATATACCGTACTCATCTTTTTAGTACAGCAAGAATTTGGCATGGGGACCATGGGGGTTGGGTGGCTCGGTGGCGTTATTGGCATTGGTATGCTTATCGGCGGCCTGCTCATGGGTTTCCTTGGGAAAAACGTAAATCGGGGCAAGCTGATCATCTGCAGTATGGCGGTACTTGCGGTGTTTTTTCTGATAGGATCGGTTTTTGTAAACGTTATTTTCCTCTATATTGTCTCAGTAATTGCCGGCATAGTCTTTTCTATCATTGGGATATCACAGGATACGATCCTACAAGAAGATGTGCTTACAGAAGTAAGAGGCCGGATTTTCGCCACCAAGGAATTTATCATCAATGTGACCTTTATACTCTGCGCTGTATTCATCGGTATCATCTCGAATAATATGAAACCACATGTTATCATCTTTGGTGTCGGTGTATTTCTTTGCCTGACGACAACCCTCGCCTTAATCATCTATCGTTCTATCCCTCACGATACCAGAACCAAACTATAGGCTGGGGTCAAATCTCGACAGGCTGACCGAGATTTGACCCCATTTGTAGGTTGACGCGGTTCTTTTCCCGGCTATAATTCACTGAACAAAGGAGTACCATGTCTGATGCAATAAGGTTCGGCGTTTCAATGGATCGATCATTATTAAAGGTTTTTGATGAACTCATCGCAAAAATAGGCTATACCAATCGTTCTGAGGCGATCCGTGACTTCATCAGGGAACGTCTTGTCCAACAGGAATGGCAGGCGACTGATCAAAAGACCGTCGGCACGATCACGCTCGTTTACAGTCACGAAGTGCACGAACTAACTGAAACCCTGACTGCTTTACAGCATAAGTATCACAAACAAATTATCTCAACTATGCACATTCATCTTGATAGACATAATTGCTTGGAAGTACTTATTGTAAGAGGCAAGGGAAAAGTAATAAGGAAAATCGCCGATAAATTACAGAGCACAAAAGGCGTGAAGCACGGTAAACTTATTACCACCACAACTGGACAAAAAGTCTGTTAAACCTGCTTGACTTTAAAATCTGGGTCGCTATAATTGAATATCCTCTCCCGCTATCAATGGTGGATATGGGATAGGGTAAATTTTGTGCGGGGCGTGGCGCAGTGGTTTAGCGCGCCAGCTTGGGGTGCTGGAGGTCGTCCGTTCAAATCGGATCGCCCCGATTTATTCAAATACTACTCAGTTGACGTGATCTCCCCTGCCTTCTTTAGTCCGTATTTTGTACACAATGGACCAATTAATTCATATATTACAGTGGTCGCGGTTATCGTCGTAAAAATCATCGTCCCGTACGCCGGATATAATGCCTTAGCAGAAAGAGCCACGCCCAGGGCAACACCTGCCTGGGGCACAAGACCCCACGCCAGGTACTTTCCAATGCGCGGATCAACCCGGCTAATTCGAGCGCCTACTGCAACACCAACGAACTTTCCGATAACTCTGGATACAATATAGAGCAGTCCAACAATCCCGACCTGCGGAACCATGCCGATTTCCAGATTTGCGCCAACGAGAATAAAAAATGCCAAAAATAGAGCCATATCAACTTTGCGCAACGATTCGAAATATGGCGTACTTCTGTTTGATATATTGGCAATAACGATACCGCTGACCATGCTCGTCAAAAGTGGTGACAAATGCAATTGAATTGATAAACCAACGATAAAAAGGATAAAGCCATGGGTTATAATGAGCAATTCTTCTTTATTCCTCACAAACTTCGAGAAGCAGTGCAAACCAACCCCCAATAGGCCACCCAGCACAACCGACAAAAGCACATGAGCAAGTGAACTTATAATAATAGTGAAATTGGCTGATCCGCTCGCCAAGGCACTGGCTAACATTATGCCAAATGCTGATAAGATCAGACACCAGGCATCATCGATGGCAACTACTCGCAAAAGCATTTCAGTAACCGCCCCTCGAGCACGATATTCTCTAATGATCATAACGGTGGCTGCCGGTGCAGTGGCAGCTGCCGCCGCGCCAAGCACAAAGAAAGGCTGTATCGCTGTGTTTCTCAAGACTGCATAGGTAATCAGTACAAGTGTAACAAGGATCGAAGCAAAACTTGCTTCTAAAAGGGATATCCAGATCACTGGGGAACCTGATGCTTTAATACTTTTTATCGTGAAGTTTGCGCCGAGTGAAAATGCGATTATCCCTAAAACGAAATTCGATAAGAAATCAGAGAGCATCATTATCCTTACCGGTATGAGATTCAGTAAATTGGGTCCGATGAGAATGCCAACCAAGAGGTATGTTGTTACTGCAGGAAAATGAATTTTACGCAGCAACCTGGCGCCGAAATAACCAGTGATAATGATTAAAGCTAAACCAAGAGTGCTATTCAGTTGATACAATCTCCCCAACTTTAATCAAACTAATCTTTGTAAGAAGTGGACCTACTAATTCAAAGATCACGGTTGTTGCTGCGATCACGGTGAATATGTAATTACCAAAATCAGGAAAAGTTGATTTGGCGACGAGTCCGATGCCAAGCGCGACACCAGCCTGCGGCGTCAGACTCAACCCTATCCAATTCTCAATTGACTTAGGTGCCTTGCTTATTCTCGCACCGAGTCTTGCACCGTACACTTTTCCGATGACACGAAAGATGATGTATAGCACACCGACAATACCCATTTTATAGAGAATTGTGAAGTCTAAATGTGCGCCGGCAAGAATGAAAAAAATCAGGTAGAGCGGCGCATCGACGGTCCTTATAACCTCAAAGAATTTGTAATTCTCGCGCGCTAGATTTATTACAACAATACCCATCATCATTGAAGACAGTAAAATCGATACGTGTATGGCAATGGAGAATCCAACGTTCAATAATATCAAACCAAAAATATAAACCAAAAATTCCTCTGAGGTTTTCACAAAGCGCCTTAAAAAGGAAAAGAGATAGCCAAATGACGCACCAATAATAAGGGCTCCGAATATCTCACCTATACCAGCAAAGACTATTGTCATCTGAAATACCTCAGCCCTCATGGCATTAGCAAACGCAATTGCCAAAGCAGCCAGCATAAGACACCAGGCATCATCAATGGCAACAACTTTAAGAAGCATTTCAGTAAAAAATCCGCTGGCGCGATACTCACGGATGACCAGAACCGTCGCCGCAGGGGCGGTCGCCGAAGCAGCTGCGCCAAGCACAATTGCCGGATATATCGGATGTCCAATAATGATCAGATAAGAAATAATTGCCACTGAAACAAGCAGCCATGTTACCAATGCTGCCGTAAGAGAAATCCACATCACTTGTTTCATACCTTTCTTTATCTCTTCCAGTCGGAAATTCTCACCCAGGCTAAAAGCAATAACCCCCAATACCAGATTCGAGAAGAAGTCAGATGCCGCGAATATCCCCACCGTGACAAGATTCAGAACATGGGGACCGATCAGAATACCGACGAGAAGAAATGCGGTGACACTGGGCAAGCGAGCGTATTTCAAAAGACGAGCGCCGATAAAACCGAGTAATAGTATTAAACCAGCACTCAGGAGTGTGTTCACTTTTTTATGATGTCGTACTCTTTGAAAATATACACGAAAATATCGAGCAAAGATAGCATACCGACCAATTTCTTGTCAGAAACAACGGGCAGCAATTCAATATTGTGTAGTTTCATCAAACGGCGAGCCTCTTTAATTGTGGCATCTTCCTTCACAGAAATAAAATTCGTATTAACGATATCATCAACGAGAATCAACATGCCCATTTCAGGAGACAATTCAAGGTTTAAATCCTCATCATCAACATTTTCAACAAAAGGCATTCTCTTTACGATTTCACTAATCGACCTTGAGAAGGGCCTAAAGATACTGCATATGCCACGGTAGTTGACAGTACCAAGCAGGGTATTCTCTTTATCAATAACTGGAAACATATGTTGGTTCAGCTTCCTCATCAGTTTAATCAACTCAACTAGCGTTGTTGAGGGTTGCACGGTAATAGCATCCCGGTCCATTACCTCAGAAATTGGTAGTTCTTCAATCTTCATATTATATTATAGTCAAAATTCAACATTTGGCAATGAAAATATTGTATCAGGCAAGGATAACTCTGTCGCGCCCAGATAATTTTCCTTCGTACATTGCTTTGTCTGCCTTACCAATCAAGTCGTCACGGGTTTTCGCATCTTCAGGAAAAGTTGCCACGCCAAGCGTAACAGATATGTTGAATTTCTTATTACTGAATGCATAGAACGGCTCCTGGTTAATTTCTTTTCTAATCCGTTCAGCGATAACCCGGGCAATCTTCTTATCAGTACGAGGAAGAATGACGATGTACTCATCTCCACCGTATCGTATCACCACATCCTCGTGTCTTACCACCCGCTTTATCCTTTCCCCAACATATTTCAACGTTTCGCTGCCGACTAAGTGTCCATAATTATCATCCACAAGTTTGAAGAAATCAATGTCAAGAAAGATCAGGGAAACTACGCCTTTTTGCGTCTTTCGGCCATTCAGATATCCTTCAAGATACCGGTTACAGAAACGCACGTTGTAAAGCTGTGTAAGGTCATCGATCAGAGTGGCTTCTTCCATTTTGCGATACATAGTCGCATTTTGCAGCGCAATGGTCACGTGAGCCACGAAATTCTCAAATATCTCAAGGTCGTCCTGGGTGAACGGTTCACCACCAATCTTATTAACGACCTCAACAACACCAATGATTTTATCGCGACTCCGCATAGGAACACAAAGGATTGATTTTGTGATAAACTTTGTTTTCTTATCGACGCCGGAGTAAAATCTTGGATCCTTGGATACGTCAGGAACAATCAGGGATTGACCATACCGAGCGACCCAGCCAGCCACACCCTGACCGACTTTCAATCTCAAACCTAGAAGCTTTTTTCCAGCTTCACCCGCGACTGCTTCAAAAATAAGTTCGCCTTGTTCATGATCAAATAGCAGTACTGACCAACCCTCAGCCTTTATCAAATCCGCGGTTTTTTCCATAATGATACGGAGGATTTCATTCGGCTTTAGAGACGAACTTATTGCCTGGACCACTTCATTGAGTGTTTGCAGTTCCTGAATCTTTTGTCTGAGTGAAACCATCGCCTTCATGTTAGTAAGAACTGCTCTTCTATTCTTCATCGCTTTGGTGACGACTTTCTTGAAAAAATCTGCCCGGTAGGGCCTAGTGATAACTCCTTCCACACCAATGAAAATGAGCTTCTCATAATCGATCTCTGTTGTCTTATCAGTAATCATGATAATCGGAACGGTCAAATCCAGTTTCCTCAGGCGTTCAAGTATCTTCATTGCTGAGTCATCGAGGATCAGCAAATCAAATTTCTTCTTTTGAAGACGTTTCTTTATGTCTTCAAGTTCTGCAACTGCAGACCAATTAAGACCCACATCCTGCAAATTGCGCGCCATCGTAGCAAGGCGCAGACGATCACTGTCATAGATTAGAGCTTCCATTATATGTTTATTACTTCGTAAATCGGTTTTATCTTCTTCTTTTGCTGATTGTAGAGACAATTGTCGCTAATCCACACGTCCGACACTTCGCTGCTTACAACTGCTTTCTGTTTATTGAGCTCCTCCAAATAGTGAATCCCCCGGGGCATAATAGCTATCTTATGATCACCAAATCGATAGCCATGGTTGCTAAGTCTTAAATCTTCGCCTGCTCGGATGTATTTTTCGAAATCCTCTTCTTCAGTTGGGTAGTCATAACCTTCGATATTTAGCACTGTGTTCACCAAAGAAGGGAAATCGCAAATGATAACTGAACGCCCGGGCTGACGTTCCATAGAGTAAAGGTTGGCGTCTGACATGATCGGTCCGACGAGATCCGGATCACCGAAAGAATTCGCTGAGAAAACAACATCTCTGGCCGGTACACCCGACGCTATACCAACGCCTATTCTGAAAAGACTCTTAAACTCTGGCGGCAATAAGGCGTAAGTGATACCATCTAACTCAAGGGTCCGCTCAGCGACCTCTGCAAACCATTCACGATAGTGCATGAAGTTGGCACGGATAAATTCCTCAGCTCGTTGAACCATATCCCGGGCACAGAGTATCGCACGCTTTGATGCATCCGCCGCTGGAATGAGATCAAACTCGGCTCCCGAGAAAATTGAAGAACGCAATTTAACGCCACGACCGGTGACCGATTCAGTATAAAGGTGGCTATATAACGAACCCGAGTTTTCGGCAAACCACACAAGACCGCCATCACCGGTGTCCTTTAATAAAAAACCGCCATGTTTTTTGACAATATCAGCCATCTCTTTGGCAAATTTATACTTTATCCGCTGTTCTTTGGCGGCATCGTGCAACTTGATACCCATGTATGAAGAACCTCGGATATCATAAACCATGATTGTAATACACCTACGCAGCGTTTCTACATACTTCTTCACATCTTCAGGATAAGAACGCTTTTTAACACGTAGGCTCAAGACATTTTTGCCTTCAAGAGATAGGATTTTCAAATTTGCTGAATCCCGTACAACCCTATCAGGCTGATCACTCGCGGGTGGGAAACAGCTAACCAAATTAAGCAAACACTGCCCAAGATGTTGGGGGATAATAGAATCCCTTATGAAAGTGTGGTATGCCCGTGTAATTCCATCAAAATCCAAATCCACGGACAATAAACCCCGTTTCTCAAATTTATTGAGCATCGCCAAACTCGAGCTTTTCTTACGGTGCAGCTGTTCAAACTTATGGGTGAGCCCTTTGGTAAAAACCTTTTGCTCATTTTTTGTCAGGGCACCGAATTTGTTATAAAACATGAATTCATCGTAGATTTCACCGATCTTTTTGCGTTTATTGAATTCTTGTTTCTCGACATTGTATCTAAAATTTTCTTCCTGCTGTAATGTCCTAAGTATCTCATTACGTCGGTTTTCGTAATCCTTTAGGTGATAAACATTACCAAGAAAAAGTCGGTCTAAACGGGAGAACAAATTAGAGGTTTTTTGGGTAACGACCTTCACATCTACCGGCTTTTCAACTTCATTCTCAATAATATCCCTCAAACCTTTGTCCGCCTCAAGATACAATTCTTGCAATTGCTCTTTCAGACGCACAGAATATAGATCAATGTTCTTAAGCTCTTGCTCCATTTTTGTCCTTATCCCCCGCAGCCTCGAAGATATCTTCTTAGTTAATTTCAAAAACGAGGCTTCGGATAAATAATCAAGATACACTTGAGGTATTTTTTTGAGCGCTTCTTTTCTACTGGTAAAACCGAGCCTTTCTATATCAGAAAGCAAACCGGGCAAAAGACTCTCCATACGGGAGGTCATTATACTTTGGTGCACATACAGAAATATTTCAAGTGAGAAAGATACTTTCCTGAGTTCCTTTGTAAAATCCTGGACGAATTTTTGCTTACCCGTGTTTTCAATAAATCCGACTATCGCATGAGGACATTTCTCGACCAGTGCATCAGGAACCGGCAAGCCCATCCTCTTATGCCCGATATAAAGTGGCAGTTCATAACCATCATATTCAATGAGCCGACGCCCCAGCCAGATTACGAAGTTTGTTCGGTTTTCGAAAACCACCAAGGGTTCGTCTGAAATTCCAAGAAATCCCAACCCCTGTTTTATCGCGGCTATATTGTAGGCATAATCACTGGCATTTATAAATCGTTCCTTAAGCAATGTACACTGCTGACTCTTTTCTTCCACAAAGTTCTGAATATCTGAGATCAGGTATTTGTTCATTTCGTCGCCTCCGAGAAAACTTCAAAGAGGAACTTTCCGCGCCCACCTTTGTCATCCTTTATCTCACCAGTTTCATCAATCTCAATATCGAAATCGCCCACTATTATCTTAAGACTACCAGGATGTGAAATCTCCTGTCCCAGCTGGGTTACGAATATTTTATACAGGTCAAGGATAAACCCTCTTCTTGTGAATTTTTGATTTATCCAGTATTCAAGACCTTGTTCGATATTTAACAGAAGTGGATCGATTCTTAACCCTGCTTCACTCAAGAAAGAAAATTTGTTAACATTTAATAGCAAATTGTAAACTGAGGCATCATCAAGGATCACTGTCGATTTAGCCTTTGCTTTGACTTTCGAATAGAAGTTGGCTTCCCGGACAAGCATACCAGTGACATCGAGCTCACCGAAGGCATTCTTGTCCAAGAATATTTCTTTGGGGTATACTCCTGAAGCTATACCAACGCCGATTTGAAAAATAGCCTGGTAAGAAGGCGGCAGGGTTGCGTAGGTGGCACCTTCGAAGTTAATCTTGCGTTTCTCTGCCTCCCTGAACCAATCCTGGTATTTGTTTATATTCTCCTGCACAAAACTTTCTGCGACCTGGACCATTTCCAAACCACTCCTTACCGCCGATAGCACGCTGCCCCCCTTAAGCTCCAGAGTTTCATGGTTCTTTACCGCCTGGTGGTTGGCTGAGAAGATAACAATACCGCCGTCACCAGTGTCTTTTATTGGAACACCACCGTATTTCTCGGCAACTGATAGCATTGATTCCTGGAAGAAATTTCTTATTTCGCTTTCTCGCTTCGCATCCATCAATTTTGTTCCCATAAATGTGGAACCCCTGATATCGTAAACAAATATCGAAACCAATTCTTTGTAGCGCGAGATATTGAGTAGTGGATGTTCACCCTTCTGTACGAGACTGACCTTAATGTCCTTCTCAATCATTGAAACCTTACCAGCCAAGGCTTCTTCAGCAAGGAAGCGGATGCTTTCTGCTGACACGACACCTGATAACTTGGGATAGTAATCAAGCAATTCTTCTAACAGGAATGATTTAACAAGAGGCAGTATTATTTCCCTGTTTATGGTTTGTACTCTTTCCATAATCTTTGCTGTATCGTACTTGTCTTTCAGGAAACCGGTCACCCGATATCTGTTCATCACCTCCATCGCCTCTTTATTCCCTTTGATTTCTCCAAGCGCCTCCTTGACCATCGTCTGCAACTGTTCATCACCGACTTTTTTATCACCGCTGAATGTTAAAATTATATACGGATCCCATTCATTCTTTAGAATGAACTTTTGAAGATCGCCTGGTTTGAAATTCACAATACTATCCAGCTCACTTTCTCTCTTGACATATTCCTGATACTGATTTTTAAAAATTCGTAAATCATAGGCATTGCTAATTAGATTGCGACGTAACCTTTTTATCATGTTATCGATCGATTCTTCAGTTGAAAAATTCTCCGTAAGACCAATCAATTCGCCTTTTATCGTGTTCATCGTTTCTTTTATCTTGCGACGTGTTACTGCCACCCTTCCATCTATCTCCTCTTTCTTATTCTTCACTATTGTAGTCTTTTCGCGTGCCTTCTTGCTAAGCAACTCAATGATCTCAGTAAGGCTGTCTTCATCAGGAAAAAAGAAGTGCGTCTTGAATATCTCACGGATATTGTCTTTAGTCAGAATGACCAGTTTATCTAGTGAATCAATAACTTTTGTTTTTGTTTCAACATAATAGGTAGTCATAATATTCTTTGAAATAGCAGTATATAAGTTTTCCGGCAACCCTTGCTGAAGAAAATTCTTGGCTAACAACTTCATGGTCTCGCTGCGGTCGCAACGCGGCAAAAGTGGAATTTTCTCGTATGTATCTATAATCAGTTCATCATTGACGGTGATGTCTTCGGTCAATGAATTTCGAATGTAATTGAATAATTGGTTTACGACAACACCAAAACGCTCAGCGATCACCGCCCTGTTTTCAATACGTGTATCATAAGTATGTTTGGTCAAGAGGTCGCGCAGAAGCTTCCTGTTGACGATTTCAAAAATGAGTATCTTGTTACTATCCTTGGCAACAAACTTTTGGTATATCTCAAATATATTCTTGCTGTATCGCTCAAAGAACTCCTCCCATTTGTTGATCATCGACTGGTCTGACAAAAAGTTCAGATAATTAGTAACAAATTCTTCTTGCAAAGAGAAAATCTTCCGACCTAAATATACTAATTCCCTACCGCCTTTATTTTCAAGTGCCTTAAGAAAACCATCTGCTTTGACGATTTGCTTCAATATACTGATATAGCGACTGAAATTGACCGTGTCACGATATGTCTTTGTGAGATTCTTATAGTAGGGTGTGTCAAGTATCAGGATATCTTCAAATTCATTTCTCAGCATTGTATTTTTCCTTTGCCGCAATATGTTCCCGGAACGTCTTCGAAAAATGGTGGTGGCCGTCTCCCTTTGCAACAAAATATAGGTAGTCAACGTCAGCCGGGTAAATAACCGCCTTAATTGAATTCTCGCCAGGTGAACAAATCGGGCCAGGCGGCAGACCGGTATGTATGTATGTATTATAGGATGACTCGAATTTTAAATCTCGTTTAGTCAATTTGTTTTTCTCCTGATATTTATCAGGCTTGGCTATATGCAAGGCATAAAATACCGTTGCGCAAGATTCCAAAGGCCGGTTAGTCTTAAGCCTGTTTAGAAAAACTCTGGCGATAATCGGTCTTTCTTCCTCGACCCTGGCTTCTTTTTCAATGAGTGATGCCAACGTAATTATTTTAAAAATCGAATCAGGGGTTCGGATTTCGTATTTCTCAAGATGTCTTCCAAAATTTTCGAGAAGTTGTGCAATAACCGAAGAATCGGTTTGAGCAAGGCTGAATGAGTACGTATCAGGAAAAAGATATCCTTCAAGCGAAACAAGTGTGAAACCTACGTTCTTGATAAATGACCTGTTTTTGCATAATGCAATAAAAGAATCTCTGTTGACAATATCGTGGAGCTCGAGGATATCAGCAATTTCATAAAGGGTCAGCCCCTCTGGTATAGTAACAATAATATCAGACCGACTTCCTTCTGAGAGTTTATTGATGATGTAAAGTGGATTCTTATACTTCTGCAATACATAACTACCAGATTTCAAATCTTTTTCCTTACCTGATATCCTCAACCAGAGGATGAATTCCTTTTTGTCTCGAACCACGCGATGAAGAGCAAGGTTTTCGGCGATTTCCCGCGCGGTTGCACCATTCGGTATAGTCACTTCTGTACTACCCAGGTTAATAGGCTGTAGCCAGACAAGAACAATGATAACGGATATTAGACAAGCTAAGGCGGTTCCTTTCATGTCGTGCATGTAGAGCATGATCTCAGGTATTCATCAAGCATTATTGATGCTGCAACCTGATCGACCAAACCCTTCTGTTTTTTTACCTTCATTGTTTTCAATATGTTCATGGCATATTGGCTCGTAAATCTTTCATCCCATAATTTGATTTCGGTATTAATCCTCTTTTTTAACCGCTTTATAAACCTGGATATTTCATCAGACATTTCAGTAGCTTCCCCTTTATGGGACAGTGGATTGCCAATAATAATGAGCCCAACGTCGCTTTCTTGAATTATCTTTAAGATCTGTCTGAAGAGTTCTTTCTGAGATTTCACTTTGATGCTTGTCAGGGGTTGAGCTATTACACCCAGTGGATCACTCAACGCAATACCGACTCTGCTTTTCCCGTAATCAATAGCCATAACTCTCATTTCTTTCTCCTATTACGCTTTTATGATAAACAACACCCCATGGTAGCTTAAGAAAATTATAGTGAAATATCATTAGATGTCAATACAAAATCCACTCCTCAAAGGTTCAGCAGTTGACTTTAGGACTGATATAAATACAATAACCCATGGCTTACGTCACAATGCTGCGCCCGATAAATTGCATCATCACATTGGTTTCTGTATGGGTAGGTGCGTGGATCGGTTATGGTTTTACCTTACCGCCTGCATTGATATTAGCCGGTATGATCGGGTTTGTAACCTGTGGTTTTGGCAACCTTATCAATGATCTATATGATATCAAAATCGACAAAGTTAATAACCCGCAGCGTCCCCTAGCATCAGGTAAGGCAGACCGGAAACTCGTTATTGTCTTGGCACTATGTCTGCTAATCATATCCCTTGTATTCTCTCTTTCCATCAATCTGGTGGTCTTTTTCCTGGTGCTCGGCGTATCGATTCTGCTTTTTGCCTATGCCGCATTCCTTAAGAAAAAACCGGTTGCCAACATTATTGTATCGGCTATTACTGGCTTGAGTTTTGTGCTCGGCGGAATTGTGGTGAAAAATCCGGTAAGCATTTTTCCGTTTGTTTTCTCGTTTTTCATCCACATGCCGCGAGAAATCATAAAAGACATCATCGATATCAAAGGCGACAAAAAAAACAATGTTGTATCAATCCCCATTGCGCTTGGTATCCGGCGGGCGTCAATAATCAGTGCTTTCTTCCTCGGCGTATTGTGCATACTCTTACCCCTGCCTTATATCCTTGAAATCCTCTCGGTGAGATACATGATTGTCGTGCTTTTCTTTGCTTGCCCGATCATCATTTATTGTTTGGTCAAGCTCGTGAAAAAACCTGCAGCCAGTGAATTCTCAAAGCTCAGCAGGTTTTTGAAATTCGCCATGGCAACTGGTCTTGTGGCAATGATCATATGATTATTAAAATTATCATTCTCGGCATTGTCCAGGGCCTTACTGAATTTTTGCCAATATCAAGTTCAGGCCATCTTGCCATTCTTGAGAAGTACTTTGGTATTACTGAACCGGTAGTCTTGGCAATCTTCTTGCATTTCGGCACTTTCCTTGCGACGCTGGTGTTTTTTGCTAAACCTATCGCCGAGTTATTAAAGGGTGCATTCAAACGTGAGCAACAAAGTATCAATTATATCTTGAACATTATTATCGGTTCTGTCCCCATCGTTATCTTTGCCTTGCTCTTGAGAACGCAAATCGAAGAAACTTTCAAAGATATGACTATGGTGAGTATCTTTTTGGGGATAACTGGACTCGTGCTTATTATGACCATGGTTTTCAAAAAAAGCAATAAGCGAGTTAATGTCTTTTCCGCATTGATTATCGGGTTAGCGCAGATGTTTGCCTTATTCCCGGGGATTTCACGGTCTGGCATGACAATCTCGGCTGGACTATTCTCAAAAATAAGCCCTGAAGAATCTTTTAAATTCTCATTCTTATTGTCCTTACCCGCAATCCTTGGGGCTAATATCTTAGAATTAAAAACGATATCAGTAATAGATAACCCAATCAGTATTTTAATCGGTATGTTTTTCAGCTTTATCTTTGGTCTCATCGCCTTGAGCATATTGCGCCGATTAGTCCATAAGTATTTTCATCTTTTTGGCATCTATTGTTTAGTAGTAAGTATCCTTATCCTGTTTTTCAAATGAAAAAAGTATTATTCTTGATATTAATTTTATTCCTTGCTCAAGAGTGCTTTGCTAAGGTAAAAAAGTATCGAAAAGACAATCTCCTCATTGAAAACATCCCCGTCATACCGGCTGAGTTAGTGCAGCAATTAACCCCGTATTTAAATACCCATTATGCATCTTTTCGCGGCTGGCTGCCTCATAATAAAGGCATGCTCATCCGCACGCGGCTGGCTGAGGTATCACAAATCCATCTTGTTGAAGTCCCAAAAGGTTTTCGCCAACAACTTACTTTTTCAAAAGAACCATTGAATGCCGCGTATGTCTGTCCAAATGGACAAATACCATTTTTCCTCTTTACCAGTGACTCGGCAGGCAATGAAAAATACCAGATTTACGAACATAACTACCAAACCGGCAAGCAGCAATTATTGACTGATGGAAAAGCTAAGTATGGTGCTATAGTTTGGTCGAATAGAGGCGATAAATTCGCGTTTCGTAGTACGATGAGAAACGGCAAGGACTTTGATATCTACCTTGGTTTTGTAAAAAAAGGAAAGGCTTTCACAAGGGTATGTAAAAATAGCGGTTATTGGGCACCAATCGAATTCTCTCCTGATGACAAAAAACTCCTGGTCAAACAATATATATCATCGAATGAATCTTATTATCACATCTTAGATCTGAACACCAATTCATTGAGCCCGATCAATCCGGTCGATTCAGCAATTGCCTATGGTATAGCACACTGGTCAAAGCACGGACAAGGGATCTATATGGTTTCTGATCAATACAGCGAATTCAAACAGCTTTTATATCATGATCTAAAAACAAAAAATAATAAAATCTTAACAAAAAATATACCATGGGATATCGAAGAATTCGAGTTGTCTCCATCTGGTGATACCATTGCCTTAATTAGCAATGAAGACGGTATCCACAAACTCTATTTTTTGAACACCAGGACATACTCAATCAGCCAGGCGCGCCTACCCCAGGGTATCATATATAATATTGAATATAAGCCAGACGGCAGAAAACTCGCGATGGTTATTAGCACGCCTAAATCACCGACTGATGTGTATACCTTGGACCTCAAACACAAAACATTCACACGCTGGACCTATAGCGAGGTTGCCGGTCTTGATACAGCAGGCTTTATCCAACCTCAACTCATCCATTATCCAACGTTTGACAGTATTGAAGGGGCACCGCGTCTCATCCCGGCATTTTATTTCAAGCCCACAGGATCCAAACCACCCTATCCAGTATTGATCATGTGCCACGGCGGACCGGCGGTGCAATATGTCCCCGGTTTTTCGCCAATAACCCAGTTCTATTTGAATGAATTAGGTATTGGGGTCATTGCTCCGAATATCCGAGGTTCTTCTGGCTATGGAAAAGAATACATGTCCCTTGACAATGCGTATAATCGGGAAAACTCGGTACGTGATATCGGTGCGCTGCTCGACTGGATTCTAAAACAGCCTGAATTGGACGCATCGCGTGTCGCGATTATTGGCGGCTCATATGGTGGTTATATGGTGCTTGCGGCAATGGTCCATTATCCAAAGCGTATCCGATGTGGTATTGAATCTATTGGCATCAGCAATTTCGTTACTTTCTTACGAAATACCGGCAAGTACCGTCAGGACTTAAGAAGGCAAGAATATGGTGATGAACGCGACCCCCAAATGCGCAAATTCTTAGAACAGATATCGCCCTTGACCAATGCTCATAAAATCACCAAGCCTCTGTTCGTAGTTCAAGGCTTAAATGATCCGCGCGTACCAGTTACCGAGGCAGAGCAGATCGTCAAAGCAGTACGAAAAAACAAAGTTGACGTCTGGTATCTTCTTGCTGAGGATGAAGGACACGGTTTGGCCAAAAAACCCAACCAGGATTTCTATAATCAGGCAAAGATATTGTTCTTGAAAAAATATCTTTATTGACATGGAATAATATGAAACGGATCATAATGACTGGTGGTGGCTCAGCAGGCCACGTTACCCCAAATCTTGCACTTATTCCCCGATTGAAGGCATTAGGCTTTGAGATTTACTATATTGGCCGAAAGTCAGGGATCGAACAGGAATTGGTAAGGGTTATTGACGTCCCTTACTACTCTATAGCTGCAGGTAAGCTTCGGCGATATTTCGATCTTCGGAATTTCGCCGACGTCTTCCGGGTAGTTCAAGGAGTTGTGCAGGCTATCTTGCTCATCAAGAAGCTACGTCCCAATATTTTATTCAGTAAAGGAGGTTTTGTAACTTGCCCATTGGTCTGGGCTGCTTGGGTACACCGCGTACCGGTTGTGATTCACGAATCCGACACTACACCTGGCCTCGCCAACAAATTGTCAGCGCCTTGTGCGAATCGAATCTGTATCAGTTTTCCTGAAACCGCACGCACATTGCCAACGGATAAAGCAGTGTATACTGGAATACCGATTCGAGAAACATTGCTCAAAGGCGAGAAAACAGAGGGAAAAAAGTTCTGTGGCTTTGCAAACTCCAAGCCGGTGGTGCTGGTGATAGGAGGAAGCCTGGGTGCAGAGCATATAAATAAAACAGTAAGAAGTGCATTGGAACAACTACTTGGTAAATTCAATGTCTGTCATCTCTGTGGTCCTGGCAGAGTAGATGCAGCCTTGCAAGGACAGTCCGGTTACACACAGTTTGAGTATGTGGACAAAGAAATGCCTCACCTGTACGCAATGGCAGATATTGTGGTATCACGAGCCGGTGCAACAACACTCTTTGAGCTTTTAGAACTAAAGAAGGCAAACGTACTCATTCCTCTTTCAAAAAAAGTGAGTCGGGGAGATCAGATACTGAATGCTAAGACATCTGAAGCTCAGGGCTTCAGCCATGTGCTCATGGAAGAAGATCTGCATAAAGATTCTCTGGTTGAATGTATAGCAAAGGTCTATGCGAATCGCCATGCTATGATTTCAGCAATGCGTGCAGCTGGTCAAACCAATGGTATTGACAATGTGGTGAAAGTCATCCAGGACTGTATCATTACATCGTAAGTATGGAGTCAAATCTAAACAGGGTGACCGAGAATGTCGAAATTTGTAGGAGTAGAGCCTTTAGTTAACTGGGAAAAGATGAACTTATGAAGCTAAGAAGTTCAGAAGTTCTGAACCTCGTAACCTCAAAACTTCAAAATACGACGCTCTATCCAATTGAGATATAGACGCAACAACGCTTTGCGAATCCTCAGCACCTTCCTGTGCAAGGTTTGTGGAAGTCTGTTAATTATAATAATTCCGAGTCCGAAGTCAAACTTCCGATTCTCCCACCAAGGATTGAAAGCATAATATATTTCTTCCATAAGACGTTATACTCAAATCGAAACTTTTGTCAAGAACTTTCGATTATAGTCGAAACTTATTCGATGTAGTGCAATAATTCAATTGATATGATAAACACTGATTGCCTCAAACCACAGACTGATTTCTTTAGCTTTAAAGAACGAAGTGCCATCTGAGTGCCAAAATGTGGGAACCATGTATGTTAACGGTCACCAGACACTTGGACACATCGTTCAACAGATATTTCGGGGAACCCTCACCCTTTCCCTCTCCCTTAAAAAGGGAGAGGGTGTACGAAAAGATGGCTTTCCTCTCCTCTTCGAGGAGAGGATTAAGGTAAGGAGTTTATTTGATAAATTCAGAATCAAGGGATAAAGATGTGTCCAAGTTTCTGGAAATTACCCTTGACAATCTTCTTAATTCATTTAAAA
>JAUVZL010000057.1 GCA_030602565.1 Candidatus Stahliibacteriota bacterium | reverse complement strand
ATGATCATGCCTGGTGACAATGCTAATTTAGAGGTTGAATTAATTACGCCGATAGCGATTGAGCAGGGTCTGCGTTTTGCAATCCGCGAAGGCAGCCGAACGGTCGGCGCTGGCGTCGTAACCAAAATATTAGAATAATGAATAAATTACGGATCAGACTAAAATCATACGACCATCGTATTCTCGATCAATCTGTGAAATCGATTGTCGAAACCGCCAAACGCTTCGGCGTAAACCTTTCTGGCCCTATCCCCCTACCAACTGAAAAATCGCTTTACACAGTACTCCGTTCGCCCCATGTAGACAAGAAATCACGTGAGCAATTTCAACTGCGCATCCACAAAAGGCTCATTGAACTGAATGATGTCACACCCGACATAATCGATGCCCTTAACAAACTCGAAATCCCGGCTGGCGTATATATTGAAGTGAAGGCGATGTAAGATGATAGGACTTATCGGCAAAAAACTTGGCATGTCGCAGATCTTCTCAGAAAATGGCTACGTCGTGCCGGTAAGTATGATCCAGGCTGGTCCCTGTTCCATTGTCCAGATCAAAGGGAAAAAACCCGATGGCTATAAAGCTATCCAGCTCAGTTTTGGTGAAAAGAAAAAACACAATAAAGCCGTGACTGGACATCTCAAGAAAGCAAAACTGAAGTCAGCTGCCAAACTGTTAGAGTTCAGGATTGAAAGCCCAGAAAAATATAAGGTGGGTGATAAGGTTGACGTGTCGATATTCAATAATGGCGACAAAATCGCGGTTGTCGGTTGGACAAAAGGCAGAGGTTTTACCGGCGGTGTCAAACGTTGGGGATGGCACGGTGGTCCGGCTTCTCACGGGTCAACTGCACACCGAAGAATGGGTTCAGTAGGACCTGGTACATCACCCGGTAGGATTTGGAAAAATAAAACAATGCCTGGTCGATACGGTAATGAAAGGGTCACGGTTAAGAACCTGAAAGTGGTCAAAGTGGAAAAAGAAAAGAACCTGCTATACGTAAAGGGTGCAATCCCCGGTGCAAAAAACGGTTACGTCATAATGATGAAAGAGGAATAATGGAAATCAAACTGTTCGACAAAACAGGCAAAGAAACGGGCAAGGTCAAACTTAACGACCGCATCTTCAAGCAAGATGTTAATAAACCCTTGCTATGGGAAAATATTACGGCGCTCTTGAAGAACCAGCGAAAAGGTCTAGCCAGTACTAAAAATAAAACTGAAGTCAGAGGCGGTGGGAAGAAACCTTATCGACAAAAAGGTACTGGCTGGGCACGGGCCGGTACAATCCGTTCTCCTATATGGCGCGGTGGCGGAGTAGTTTTTGGTCCAAAACCACGTGATTATTCGGTGCGTATGCCCAAGAAGAAAAAATTCAAGGCTCTCCTTTCTTCACTAAGTGTTGTGGCTCAAGAAAGCAGAATTATGGTCATTGAAAACCTTGATCTCGAAGTACCTAAGACCAAAAATCTTGTAGGAATTCTGAAGAGTATCAACTTGAGCAACACCAAGACACTCGTAGGTGTTGATGCAATAAGTAAGAATCTTAAACTAGCCGGTCGCAATATCCCCTATGTCACTCTGAAACGAGTAGATGACATAAATTGCCTGGACGTTCTCTCCGCTGAATACTTATTAGTTACCAAAAAAGGTATTGAAAAACTGGAGAAGCGATGCGCCACGAAAAAGTCGTAAGAAAGGCACTGATAACTGAAAAAGCCGACCGTTTAAGAGAAATAAACGTGTACCAGTTTGAGGTCACACCGCGTGCGACTAAACGCCAGATAAAAGAAGCAGTCGAGAACTTGTTCAAGGTCGAAGTAATCGATATCAAAACCGCGAGCATGCCGCGGAAACCAAGGCGTTTGGGGCGCTCTGAAGGTTACAAATCAGCTTATAAGAAAGCTTCCGTTACGCTCAAGCCTGGTCAAAAAATCGAAATAGTAGAGGGTATATAATGGCAATTAAGAAATACCGTCCGACAACGCCATCCAGAAGATATTATACAGTGAATAAGGTTGCGGTCACGAAGACGAAACCAGAGAAATCTCTATTACTGTCCAAAAAACGGTCGGGCGGAAGAAACAATCTCGGTCGGATTACAGCACGCCACCGGGGCGGTGGTCATCATAAATTTGTGCGCATCATAGATTTTCGCCGGGACAAAGATAATATCCCCGCAAAGGTACAGGCAATAGAATACGATCCAAACCGCGGTGCCTTAATCGCCCTGATTGCCTATGCAGACGGTGAGAAAAGGTATATCATTTGTCCTGAAGGTTTGAATGTTAATGCTACAATAATGTCTGGAGACAATTCGTCAATTCAGTTGGGACACTGTCTCAAGCTCGCTGACATTCCACTCGGCGTAGAGATACACAATATTGAGCTTGCACCTGGCAAAGGTGCACAACTCGTGCGGGGAGCCGGTCTTTCCAGCCAAATTATGGCAAAAGAAGGAAAATACGCTCACATAAAATTACCCTCCGGAGAATTACGTCTGATCGATATACGATGCCGCGCGACAATCGGTAAAGCCTCCAATATCCTGCACTCCAGTGTTGTCTATGGCAAGGCTGGCAGAACAAGACATCATGGGCGTCGACCACATGTCAGAGGTGTAGCAATGAACCCAGTTGATCATCCAATGGGTGGCGGCGAAGGAAAATCACACGGCGGGCGGCAACCTACTTCACCATGGGGATGGCTGACCAAGGGAAAGAAGACAAGACGAGTCCATAAGGCGTCAGATAAATTCATCGTGAAAAGGAGAAAATAATGTCGAGATCACTCAAAAAAGGTCCCTATATTGATACAAAACTGATGAAGAAGATATCCGCGCTAATTGATTCAGGCGAAAAGAAAATTATCAAGACATGGGCAAGGAATTCAATGATCCCACCAGAATTCATCGGTTTCACAATCGCAGTCCACAATGGCAATCGGTTTATCCCGGTCTACATTACGGAACGTATGGTTGGTCATAAACTCGGTGAATTCGCTCCAAGCCGGACATTCCGAGCCCATTCAGGAACGAGAAAAGAAGAGAAAAAACGAGTGTTTGAGAAATGATTGCAAAAGCTATTAAACGCTATGAACGAATAGCTCCGAGAAAAATTAAGAGAATGTTGGATATTGTTAGGGGCAAAGGTATTCTGGAAGCAAGGGCATTACTCCAGTTTCAGCATTCCAGATCCAAACTACCTATTCTGAAAACTTTGAATTCTGCGGTTGCAAATCTCAAAGAAAAAGTCGGTACTGCAAGGATAGATGATAGCGACTTGTTTGTGAAAGAAGCGAAGGTGGACCAAGGTCCGACGATGAGAAGATGGCGTGCTGGTTTTCGCGGCTCTGCGGCTATGATAAAGAAAAGAACCTGCCACATCACATTGGTGGTTGATTCCTACAAACCTATTGAAAACAAGAAAGGAGATTAATGGGACAGAAAACACATCCGATTGGATTCAGGTTAGGCATTACTAAAGACTGGAAATCAAAGTGGTTTGATGAACAGAACTATCGCAAATTCATCGCTGAAGACTACACTATCCGCCGCTACTTGCGCCAACGTCTTTCTGAAGCCATGGTCTCCGATATCATCATAAGAAGATTGTCTAACCGGGTAATCCTATCCATAAACACTGCCCAGCCAGGTAAGGTTATCGGTAAAGGTGGTGAGGAAATAAAGAAACTGCGAGAGGAAATAAAAAGTCTCATCGAAAGAGATGTAACGATAAACATTGAAGAAGTAAGGATGCCTGAACTAGATGCCTTGCTGGTTGCCCAGAACATTGCCAGGCAGATCACCCAACGTATCTCGCACCGACGAGCAATGAAGAGAGCGCTGATTTCAGCAATAAAAATCGGCGCCAAAGGGATAAAGATCGCCTGCGCGGGCAGGCTTGGCGGTACTGAGATTGCACGTACTGAATCCCAACATGAAGGTAAGGTACCTCTGCAAACACTCTATGCCGATATCGACTACGCATGTGCTACCGCATTTACCATTTATGGCACAGTGGGTATCAAGGTTTGGATCTACAAAGGGATGATTAAGTAATGCTCGAGCCAAAGAAAATAAAATACAGAAAACAGCAGAAAGGACGCATGAAAGGGAAAGCGACCCGGGGGAACACAATTGCCTTTGGTGATTACGGTTTGATCGCTCTGGAACCAGCATGGATAACGGCTCGGCAAATCGAGGCATCAAGAGTCGCCATCTCCCACTCTATGAAAAAGGGTAGCAAGATGTGGCTCAGGATATTCCCCAATAAACCAATAACTAAGAAACCAGCGGAAACGAGAATGGGCAAAGGAAAGGGTGCACCGGATCACTGGGTTAGTGTCGTGAAACCAGGCCGAATCATATATGAACTTGCTGGCATGGACGAAAGTGATGCACGACATCTTCTGAGACTTGCGACAAACAAATTACCGATAAAAACAAGATTTGCGAAACGAGAACCGGGGATTAAATATGAAGGTTTTTGAGCTAAGAGAGAAAACCAGGGAAGAACTCGACGACCTACTCAATGGCTATCACAAGGACATCTTCAACTTGGAGCTGCGTCGTAGTGCCCAAGAAATACCCAATCCCCTGAGACTAAGGACTTTGCGCCGGGACATAGCTCGCATCAAGACTATCTTGCGCGAGGATGAAATGGGTATCAGAAAACTCCTTGAGGTAAAAAAGCCGAAGCAGAAGTCAAAGAAAGGAAAATAATATGCGCCGAAGAAAAGTTGGTGTGATAGTCAGCGATAAACCGCATAAGACCGTTGTCGTTAAAGTCAGTCACTATATCAAACATCCGCTCTACAAGAAATATATCCGAAAGAGCACTAAGGTCTATGCCCATGACGAGAAAAATGAGTGCAACGTCGGTGAAAAGGTCATGATCGAATCGACGCGCCCGCTCTCCAAGATGAAACGATGGCGGGTAATTAGGAAGATGACATGAATTATCGACATCTAAATAATCTTCTCAAAACACACAGCGAGATCGCTGAACCCGAACGGGAGCAAGGGTTAGCATGATTCAAATATTCTCAAGACTGAAGGTCTGTGACAACACTGGCGCCCGCGTCGCCATGTGCATATTAGTAAGTGGCGGGTCGAAAAGAAGGTATGGTTCGATCGGCGACATAATAAATGTAACAATTAAAGATGCTCTGCCCAATACCCCGGTCAAAAAAGGCGACAAAGGCAAGGCAGTAATCGTTAGAACCAAAAAAGAAAAGCGAAGAGCTGATGGTTCGTATGTAAGGTTTGATGACAATGCGTGTGTTTTGATTAATGACCAACGCGAACCTAGAGGTACACGTGTTTTTGGCCCGGTTGCACGAGAGCTACGAGAAAAAGGGTTCACCAAGATAATGTCGTTGGCGAGCGAAGTAGTATAATGATAGTAGACAGTAGGCAGTAAGGAGTAAGCAGTAGCATGATAAAGCAAAAAAAGGAAAAGAAACAAACACGGGTAAAATTTCATATTAAGAAGAACGATCTTGTTGAGATTAATACTGGTGAGGAAAAAGGAAGGCGCGGCAGGATTCTCGAGGTCATTCCGGAAAAACAACAGGCAATCGTCGAGGGCATCAATCTCGTCAAGAAACATCAACGGGCACGTTCGCAAACAAAACCCTCGGGGATCGTTACTGTACCGGCACCCATTCATATAGCCAACCTAGTACTTATTTGTTCGAAATGTGGTAAGAAAACTAGCGTCAGGAAAGAAAAGATCGAAGACAGAAAAGTAAGAATATGCAAGAAATGTGGGGAGATAATTGAGTAAGAAAGAAGATTCAAAATACACACCAAGACTGAAGTTGTACTACAGCCAGCAGCTGAGAAAAACGTTGCAAAAACAGCTTGGATATAAAAATCTCTTCGAAGTACCTGAGCTCAAGAAAATAGTCATCAATGTTGGGGTCGGTGAGGCAGTCAATGACCAGAAGGTTCTTGAGATTGTCAGAGCTGATTTAGCCAGAATCACCGGACAGGCGCCGGTTTTCACCCGGGCAAAAAGACCGATTTCTAATTTCAAAATACGTAAAGGTATGACGATCGGTCTAAAGATAACGCTAAGGCGTGCGCGCATGTATGAATTCTTTGACCGTTTCGTCAACGTCACTGCACCGAGAATCCGTGATTTCCGCGGTTTTTCCCGCGATTCATTTGATGGTCGAGGCTGTTATAACTTAGGGTTGACCGAACAAACCATCTTTCCTGAAATCGAGTACGACAAAGTGAAGAAAGTTTTTGGCATGGATATCGCAATCGTCACATCGGCGAAAACAGATGAGGATGCATCCGCTTTGCTCGAGGGTTTAGGTATGCCTCTTGCGAGGAAAGACTAAAAAAGGACAACTATGGCAAAGTTATGTTTAATAAATAAAGCAAAGAAAAAACCAAAATTTTCCACAAGACGGTATAACCGATGTTTCAGATGTGGCAGGGCGAGAGCTTATTACCGTAGATTTGGCCTTTGCCGCATTTGCTTCCGCGAACTCGCCCTTAAAGGCGAAATACCAGGCGTAAGAAAAGCAACCTGGTAAAGCGCCTTCGGCGAAGCACCAAATTCCAAACAATACCTTGATCCTAGGTGTTTACACTATAACAATGCAGTTACTTTGGCCGTCGTTGCGAGACTGCCAAAGGTAGACGAAACAATCTCATCAAGCAGCCACACCCAAACCCGTCTTCCATGTTTTCAGATTGATCCATTAAATATTCCATAAAAGAAGCATTGTTACGTTGAAATATATGAGGAGGGTTGTTGTATCAAGTATCGTAGCGATCAAAGGACCAGACATTAGAGCTGGGTCCACGCCCAATTTTTTGAATAATATAGGTAGTATACCACCGAGTGATGTAGCGATGATGATCGCGATGATCATGGCAATTGCGACCGTGTAACCGAGCATAATATCACCCTGGAGTAAAATGGCGCGCAGCGCAGTTATTACACCCGCTATAATACCCATGAGAACACCGATGAGGAATTCTTTTCGGATTACGCGCCATATGTCTGCCAAGTTTATTTCGCCAGTCGCAAGTCCCCGGACAACGACAGTAGCTGCTTGCGTACCAGCACTGCCGCTTGTGTTCATTAGTATAGGAATAAAGAAACTCAAGGTGATAATGTTTGAAAGCAGAAACGAGTAGTGTTCCAGCACACTGCCTGAAATGAAACCGGCTAAGGCGAGGATGATGAGCCAGATAACGCGTTTGCGGGCGACGAGAAACGGATTGGCACTCAGGTATTCATCGGTGACACCAGCAGCACCAAAGCGGTAGATGTCCTCACTTGCCTCTTCCGTAATAACATCGAGTACATCATCAACAGTAATTACGCCTTTAATACGGCCAAGTTTATCGAGCACGGGCACTGATGGTTCATCATATTTTTCAAAGACATGGGCAACGTTTTCCTGATCCATATCCAGAACGACGCTGGTGAACGTAGTATCCATGACTTTATTAGCTTTCCTTTTAGGGCTTGTCGTCAAAAGGTCTTTAAGGAGTATCGTACCTTTCAAACGACTGACTTTGTCAACGACGTAAATGTATTGGATAAAATCAATTTCTCTTGCCTTTTCTCTTAGTATTCTCAGCACCTGTCCGATAGTAACGTCCTCCGGGACTGTGATGAAATCAGTAGTCATGAGACCCCCAGCTGTATTGCTCTTATAGGCAAGGAGTTCGCGCGCCCGGCTCTGCTCTTCCTCTTCAAGTAATGGTATTAGTTTTTCGGTTTCTTGTTCAGGTAGAATGGCAAAAAGGTCAGTACGGTCGTCCGGCGACATCTCATTGATAATATCCTTTTTCCGGGCGGTCGAGATATTGCTGAGCAGTTCAAGCATCTGGTCATCTTTGAGGAATTCAAAAATATCCGTAGCAAATCTTGTGTCCAAGACATTGAACAGTACCAGTTGTTCATCAAAAGTCAATTCCGACCAAATCTCTGCAATATCAGCTGGCTCGAAATACGATGCCGCTTTTTTTAGGGCTCGTTTTTTCTTACCGGCAATAAGTTCCTTCATTTCCGGCAATATGACGCGCATGGATAAGTTTATTCCAAAAAAGACCGTAGTCAATACCATGAAAAACAGGCTTTTTGTTATTGACAAAGATTGTCTCTTTGATATAATTAATATATGGAATGGTTGACCACAAAACGAATCAGTACGTTCACGAATAAGGCCTATGCTGGTAATCCAGCCTGGGTTGTCATTGGCGCTGACAAGTCAGAGGATAATAAAAAGCTTGTTAAGCTTGCCAGTGAGCTGAACCCGGTTTCAGATACCGTATTTGTTTTTCCTGAGAAAAAAGATGCCGATTTGTCCTTGCGTTTTTTCAGCCAGTCAGAAGAGATTGGTTTTTCCGGACACGGCACGATTGCTGCCTATCTTGGCGCCGAAGGTGAAGGGATGCTTGAACTTACCGAACCTATTTCCTTAATAAGGCAGCGCACTAAAAGTGGAATTCAACACATTGAGCTGCGAATCAAAGATAACAAGATTGAAAGAGTAACAGTCTCTCTGCCGGTACCCCAATTTGTGAGCACACCGGTGGATGTTAAACAAATCGCCAGACTTTTGGGGATTCCACAAATTGAAATTCAAGATTCCACGTATCCAGTTGGTATTGTCTCATCGTCCGGGCATACAGATATTATTGTGCCGGTTGAAACATATGATATGCTCTTGAGCATTACACCCAATTTCCCGCTCATGAAAAGCTATTGCGACCGTCTTCAAATAACCGGCATTGTCGTGTATTGCCTGCATACTATGGAAAAGGATAATACTGCACACATGCGCCACTTTGCGCCCTCGGTCGGTATTGATGAAGACCCGGTATCCGGTGCAGCAAGCGCTTCTCTGGGTTGTTATTTGATCCACAATCGTATCGTGCCGCGCAGCGAAATGACGCGCATTGTTGTTGAAATGGGTTATGCGATGAAGCGGCCTGGTCGAGTGTATATTCATGTCCATTCCTACAAGAACAAGATTATGAAGGTAACCTTTGGCGGTCAGGGCGTTATCACTTTTGAGGGGCGGACTGCATTACCTGAGGATTAACCCCCACACCTTGTTTGGCTTACTCTTTTGCATCAATTCGTTTGTTGTTTGTATTGAATCCAACAAAAAAGTTAAGAAATAGCGATTACATCGTGCAAAACAAGGTGTGGGGGTTGACACGTAAATCGGTTTATATATAATTGCCAATGCGAGATATTTGGGAAAGCAGAACATCATTCATATTAGCCTCAATAGGATCAGCTATAGGTCTTGGGAACATCTGGCGGTTCCCCTATGTTTGTTATGCAAATGGAGGAGGTGCGTTTTTAATTCCCTATCTCATAGCGCTATTAACAACAGGTATCCCTGTAATGATTCTCGAATTTTCTCTGGGACACAAATTCTACAAACCGGCGCCAATGGCATTCGGACACATCAAGAAGGGTTTTGAAATGCTCGGTTGGTTCGCCCTGCTCATTGGTTTTGGTATTGTAACATACTATGCAGTTGTCATGGGATGGTGTTTTAATTATCTCGGCTATTCCTTCAACCTTGCATGGGGTCAAGACACCCAGGCATTTTTCTTCAATCAATTCTTGAAGATATCTGAATCACCGATGCAAATAGGCGGTGTACAATGGATGATAGTACTGGGTCTAGTTCTGACCTGGATCTTCGTTATCGCTGCAATCTGGAAAGGCGCAAAAACGGTTGGTAAGGTCGTCTATTATACAGTGATCATCCCGTGGATAATTTTGATCGTATTGGTGGTCAGGGGCGTGACTCTACCTGGTGCGCTTGAAGGCTTGAAATTCTATCTGACACCACAATTCAGTGCTTTGCTTAATTATAAAGTATGGCTTGCCGCCTACTCTCAGGTTTTTTACTCTCTTACAATCGGTTTTGGTGTTCAGATCACCTATGCCAGTTTCCTGTCCAAAAAAGCAGATGTCGTAAATAACGCATTTCTGGTTAGTCTTGCTAATAACGCCACATCATTTATTGGTGGTTTTGCTGTATTTTCAGTACTTGGGTACTATGCTCAGCAGACAGGGCTACCAGTGAGCGAAGTGGTGAAATCAGGACCGCATCTGGCATTTGTCACTTATCCAACAATCATCAGTATGCTTCCATTTGCCGCGAGAATTTTCGGTATTCTGTTTTTCCTCATGCTCCTTACATTGGGTATCGACTCTGCATTCTCACTTGTTGAAGCAGGTGCTGCTTCTGTAATTTCTAAGTTCAAGGTAAAACGTATTCATATTAATATCGGTTTTGGTATCATGGCGTTTGTAATCGGTATAATCTACACGACACAAGCTGGTCTGTACTGGCTCGATATAGTTGATTATTTCATGAACAACTACGGCTTGCTCGTTGTTGGTATCGTTCAGTGTATCGCAATTGGTTATTTCTACGATACTAAAGAGATGAGAAAATATGCGAACAGTAAATCCGATTTCACGATTGGTCCATGGTGGGACTTCTGTATCAAATACTTAACGCCAATTGTTGTGGGTATTCTATTTCTCACGAATATCGTCGATCGTGTTAGGACATCCTATGGCGGATATTCTCGTCTTGCTGAATTCCTTGGCGGATGGCTGATTCTCATAGTATTCATTGGAGTCGCCATTATACTCTACAAACGAAAGGGAAAAGAATAATGCCGGTATCTGCATGGATTATGTTCGCGGTCGCAGTGCTGATCCTTTTTGGTGGTATTGTGATGTGTCTATTCAAGATGAAGAAGTAGTATTTAGGGTCAGGTCTTGAAATTTAAGATTCGATCTGATATCATTCACAACAAATACAACAAACAAAATTAGACCACAGAAGTCTACGTGCAATCTTAAATTTCAAGACCTGACCCTGATTTCTATTTTCGATACTTCTTTATACCCTCTTCATAGAGATCGCCGCCGTGTGCATCATTGGCGACAATGACCGGGAAGTTTTCAACCTCGAGTTCTCGTATTGCTTCAGGTCCAAGATCTTCGTAGGCGATTATCTTGACTGCCTTAATATTCTTAGAGATTAAAGCAGCAGCACCACCCGTCGCAGCGAAATAGACTGCCTTGTGTTTCTCCATTGCTTCGCGCACTTCTTTTGAACGTACACCTTTGCCGATCATGCCTTTTAGACCAAGCGCCAGAAGAGCCGGCGTATAAGGATCGCAGCGCCCAGAGGTCGTAGGTCCAGCAGGACCGATAACGTAACCGGGTTTTGCAGGTGCTGGTCCAACATAATATATGATCTGTCCTTTTAGATCGAGCGGAAGGGATTCACCCTTCTCAATAAGATCAATGAGACGTTTGTGTGCTGCATCTCGCGCAGTATATATTTTACCGGTGATGAGTATACTATCACCGATCTTTAAGTTCTGAACATCCTCATCAGAAAGCGGGGTTTTTATTTTGATGGGTTCAGCCATAATGCCCTCCTTAAATGGTTATTGTCTTATGTCTTGCGGCGTGGCAATTTGTGTTAACCGCAACTGGGAAAGATGCAATATGTCGAGGATGCACTTCAATGAAGACATCGAGCGCAGTTGTTCTGCCACCAAGACCCATCGGACCAATGCCAAGGTTGTTTATTTTCTCAAGCAATTCTCGTTCAACATCAGCATAGAATGGATCCGGGTTTCTTTGACCAATGTCGCGCAAAAGAGCCTTCTTCGCGAGAAAGGCGACGTACTCAAAGGTACCGCCAATACCAACACCGATGACGGTCGGTGGACATGGATTCGAACTTGAGCGCGTTACGCGGTCGATTACGAAATTCTTTACGCCTTCAATGCCGTCAGCCGGTTTCATCATTTTCACTTCGCTCATATTTTCACTACCGCCACCCTTTGGAGCAACCGTGATTTTGATCTTATCGCCAGGTACGATCGTGGTATGCACGATGGCAGGCGTGTTATCGCCGGTATTCTTCCCTTTCACGGGATCAGATACAATGGATTTTCTCAAGTAGCCTTCAGTATAACCTTTTTTCACTCCATCGTTGATTGCGCTGATAATATTACCTTTAACGTGAGTATCCTCACCCATCTCTAAAAAAACGACTGCAAAGCCACAGTCTTGACAGATCGGGATTTTTTCTGTCTTTGCAATCTCCGCGTTCTTTAGTAACTGACCCAAGACGTCCTTACCGGTTTCTGATTCTTCTTTTTCCAAAGCTTGTTTAAGTACATTGACTACATCGTCACCCAAAAAGTAATTCGCCTCCATGCATAAACGGGCTACGGCATCAACAATAGTGTTATAGTCAACTTCTCTCATTTAGCCTCCTTTCAGCCATAGGCTGAAAACATCGATTAACCAACTATTTAGTAGGGTTGAGTACATAGATGGTTGTACTCTGGGGAAGCTCTTCTTTCTTAATTTCGCATTCGCCACCACATTTTTTTGTTTCTTTGTTCTCTATAAAATCGTCAATTGGTGCAATTGGGAAACCGCACTTGTCAGTCTTGAAATGCATGGGTATGACAATCTTTGGTTTCAAAACATTAATAACATTCTCTGCTACCTTGGCGTCAATCGTGAAGTATCCGCCAACTGGAATAAACAAAACATCGACATTGCCGATGCCTTCGATCTCTTTGGAACTGAGATTATGACCAAGGTCTCCGAGATGAACGATATTCATGCCGTCAACAAACATATTGAAGATAATAACACTACCACGTTCTTTGCCTTCGCTCGTGTCATGATAAACGTCAACACCGCTGAATTTTATGTCCTTTATGACCTGGGCATCAGTGCTTTTTACAAAAGTTGGATTACCATTGATTCTGGTCTCGTTGTGGTCGTCGTGTTCATGGGAAATCGTAACGATGTCAGCTTCTTCAGTTATTTGATCGTACTTGATACTGCCATCAAAACAGCCTGGCTTGTACGGGTCAGTTATGATCCTGACGCCGGCGTCTGATGTAATTAAAAAAGCTGCATGTCCTAGAAATCTGACTTTCATGATGACTCCTTTCTTATGCAAACAGAATGCTTTGTAATATCTTTATAGTTAAATTGGTTACCTGAATCTGAAACTGAGTTATTATATAGAAATCACACAAGAAATCAAGAGACTAGTACCGTTTCAAATAGTTCGTGTTTTATTTTTGTTCGAACAGAATTGCCAAATCGAACATCGATAATTTGAAACGGCACTAGTGAGAAGCGTATGGATTGACATTGACTTGCGAGGCAATTTAAGTAGAATAGATTATGTCTTTATTGACAGATTTGATTGAGAAACTCCAGTGGTTGCCTGGTATAGGCAGAAAAACTGCACAACGGCTTGCATTTTACTTGCAGAAAATGGATAAGGCAAAGGTGCAGGAGTTGACTGAAGCAATTGGACGTGCGCGCAATCAACTGAGAGAATGTTCAATCTGCCACAATTGGACAGAGCATAATCCTTGCGAGATTTGTGCCAATCCTGGACGCGATAAAGAAACTATATGCGTTGTTGAACAGCCGTCAGATGTAATGGTTTTGGAACGGACGAGTGAATTCAAAGGGCTGTATCACATACTCCACGGCGTGATTTCGCCAATCGATAATGTTGGACCTGATGACCTGCGCATACAACCACTCATCAAGCGGATAGAATCACATAAAATCACCGAAGTCATCATGGCAACAAACCCGACCACTGAAGGTGACGTGACGGCAATTTATATTGCCAACCTTTTAAAACCTTTGGGTATCAAAGTAACGAGGATTGCACGGGGTCTACCCATGGGCAGTGACCTTGACCTTGCTGACATTACAACTTTGACTAGAGCTTTAGAAGGCAGAAGGGAGATTTAATCAGGCTGTTAAGCGAATTGAACCTACGAAGTAGTTGCTCAATTTATTGAGCCTAACAAGAAAGGGGCGGCATAGCCGCCCCTTTACATTGCATATAACTACTTACGGTGAGAAATGCGGGTAATTCGCAATATTCTGGTACGCGTAGGTCACTGTAACTGTCCAATCTGGAGCTTTAAGGACCTCATCTATGTGCATTTTGACATAATTGCCCTCTTCTGTTTTCAGCACAATCAAATCGCCTTGTTCAAAGTCAACATTGGCGTTATCTATTGTAGATGGTGCTTCGGACAAATCATCAAAATTCATCTGCCCCATGTTAACCATTACAGTATGTTTTGGATTAATTTGAACTGGATTTGTTCGATTGTCAGGGGATGCAACTTGAGTCATGCTATCTTGATATGCATCAAAAAACACATCAGCAGTGCTGTCAATTTGGCCATCGACTTCATCGAGTTTCGCAGCATCAGCAAATCTTAATGCGATCTCAGTTTCATTCTGATTTGCGGGATCGAGCTCAAATGATAGAGTAGCGGTAAACTCAGGTCTTGGAGATGCCTCAACAAAAGGAACATTCGCATTATAGTCACCGACTTTGTCGTCGATATTTAAGGTCCTCACCTGGATATAATACACTGGATCTTGACTAAGACCTGCAATTGTGTACGTGCTAGCTGTAATCACATTCGCATTATCTTTGTTTAGATCTTCTCCGTCTTCAACAAGGAGCTCGCTGGAATCCGTATAAACATACACATTGTATCCACTGAAATCTGCATGTCCTTCGATTAATGTATCTTCATCCCAAGTAATAGTCACAGATGCTGTATCCATAACCACCATGCTTATCTCTGGTGAGTCGATCAGACTTGCCCCACCACAACCATTGATCAACATTGCGACCATCGCCGCTAAAGCTAGCAAAGCCTTCTTCATTTTTTTCTCCTTTTTTTAGTGCCTTTTAACCTTGAATTCTCAGCATTCTCAATCCAAAGGCAAAAGACCGAAAATGCGTCTTATCACAATTGTAGTTTCCCTGCATCACCTCCTTTCAGGTTATCTAACTATAGAAATTATAGGAAATATTTCTCTTTTGTCAAGGGACAACATTCCTGAGTCACTGAGATTTTGAATATCATATTGTAGTTGCTCAATTCATTGAGCAGCCTGATGAATCAGGCATCTACAGCATAGATATTTTGATCGTAGATTGTCGACTTATTTCTGAGTATCGGTGTCTCGGAGTAACGGAGTGACGGAGCAACTAAAAAGACCAAAGAAACGTTAATAACGCTCTAAACGATCATAACGTTATTGACGATATAATTACTTAATCAGGCTGTTGATTTAGTGGAGTAGGGGCTTTAGCCCCGTCAAAAGCAATGAAATTTCATCAGTTTTCACGAGCATAAATGCCTGCCTGTGCGTTCGCACGCAGACAGGCTCTACTCCAGTGAAAAATGACTTTTTCAACAGCCTGA